>JACAEZ010000118.1 GCA_013388565.1 Campylobacterales bacterium
ATTCTATGTTTGGTGGGCAAAATTTTCATGATTTTGCACATCAATCATATACAAATAATATGGATTTAGATGATTTATTACAACAAATTTTCGGCAATCGTGGTGGGTCTAGATTTGATTTTGGTGGATTTGGTGGAGGTTTTGGAGATTTTGCATCTCAAAATTTAGATACAAATGTGAAATTGACAATACCATTTGAAACATCTATTATTGGTGGCAAACATCATGTTTCTATAAATAATGAAAGTTTTGATATTAAAATTCCTGAAGGTATTGGAACTGGTGAGACATTGAGAGTTAGAGGAAAAGGAAAAAGTAGTGGTGGTAGAAGAGGGGATTTGTTAATTAAAATTGAAATAGCTCCAAATAGTGAATATGAAAGAGTTGGTGATGATTTAATAAAAACTTTCGATTTATCATTGAAAACCGCAATGTTTGGTGGTAAGTGTGATATAAATACTATTCATAAAGAGATTACTTTAAAAATTCCACAAAATACAAAAAATGGTCAAAGATTTAGGGTTAAGGGGCTTGGTGTTTTAAATAGAAAAAGTCATATAAAAGGTGATTTATATCTTAAGGCTAATGTTATATTGCCAGATATAGAAAAACTTGACAGTGAGTTGGTAGAGCTTATGAGAAATAAATTAATGGAGATATAAGATGTGTGGATATGATGAGCCAGTATATTTAATTAGTGTTGTTGCTAAAATATTAAATATTCATCCTCAAACATTAAGACAATATGAAAGAGAAGGGTTGATTGCACCATCAAGAACACAAGGTAAAATGCGATTATATTCACAAAAAGATATAGATAAAATAAAAATGCTTTTACGATTGACTAGAGATTTGGGTGTCAATTTAGCTGGTGTTGATATTATTTTAAGATTGAAAGATAAAATAGAACACTTAGAAGATGAACTTTCTGAACTTAAAATAGAAATTGCAAAAATTAGTTCAAATGGCTCTGTACCTTTAAATAAATCAGTTGTTACAAAGAAAAATTCATACGAACTTATTATATTTCAAGATTAAAACCTTTCAATTAAGAAAGGTTCTTTTTAAATACTTTTTTTAGGTTCACTATCAGCTAAATGATCCCATCTCAGTTTTGAACCGCCTAAGATATGAAAATGTAAATGTAATACCTCTTGACCGCCATCTTCACCAACATTTGTTATCAGTCTATAACCATTTTCATCAAGTTTTAATTTTGCTACAACTTCATGAATAAATTTTGTCATTCCAGCCATAATTTCTGGTGTAACTTCGTTGAAACTTTTTATCTCAATTTTTGGTATAGCTAACACATGAATTGGGGCTTTAGGATTTATATCATGAAAAGCTAAAAAATCTTCATTTTCTAACACTTTATTGCATGGTAATTCACCTTTGACTATTTTTAAGAAAATACTCATTTAACACCCTTTTTTTAATATTTTTGATATATGAAAATGATTATATCACTGTTTTTGAAAAATAATTATTAAAAAATAGCTAAACTTATCTAAATATAATAATCTTTAAACTAAAATTTCAAAAAAGCTAAAAAGGTTTCATTTGAGAGAGTTCTTGATTGAGATTTATAATATAACTAACTTGAAAAGTTTAGACGAGTTAAGAATCAAGGTTTTAGGTAAAAAGGGTGTTTTGACAAATGAGTTTGCAAAACTAAAAGATTTAAATGAAGATGAAAGAAAAAAAGTCGCAAAAGAACTAAATGAACTTAGAGATGAATTTTCTGAAAAATTAAATCTTAAAAAAGAGATATTAGAAAAAAAAGAGCAAGAGCAGTTATTACAAAAAGATAAAATAGATGTAACACTGTTTTCAAAAAAGGTTGAATTAGGTGCAATTCATCCAGTTAATTATACATTAGATAGGATAGTTGAATATTTTGTAAATATGAACTTTTCTATACATACAGGACCTTTAATAGAAGATGACTTTCATAACTTTGAAGCATTAAACCTACCAAACTATCATCCTGCTAGAGACATGCAAGATACATTTTACTTTAAAGATTCAAATTTATTAAGAACACATACTTCCCCTGTTCAAATTAGAACTATGTTAAAGCAAAAACCACCAATTAGAATGATAAGTCCAGGTGCTGTTTTTAGAAGAGATTTTGATTTAACACATACGCCTATGTTTCATCAAGTTGAAGCTTTAGTTGTTGAAGAGGGTGATAAAGTATCTTTTGCTAATTTAAAATATATATTAGAAAACTTTTTAACATATATGTTTGGTGATGTAAAAGTTAGATTTAGACCAAGTTTTTTCCCTTTTACAGAACCTTCAGCGGAAGTTGATATTAGTTGTATTTTTTGTAATGGAGATGGTTGTAGAGTCTGCTCTCATACTGGTTGGTTGGAAGTATTAGGGTGTGGGTTGGTTGATGAAAATGTATTTAAAGCAGTTGGATATAAAAATGTAAGTGGTTATGCTTTTGGGCTTGGTGTTGAAAGATTTGCAATGTTAATACATAAAATTTCAGATTTAAGAAGCCTTTTTGAGAGTGATTTAAGGTTATTGGAGCAATTTAAATGATTATTACAAAAAGTTGGTTAAGTGAATTTTTGTCTATAGAGGATATTGGTGTTGATAATTTATGTTTGGCATTTAATAAAATTGGTTTAGAAGTAGATAGAAATATTAAAATTAAAGCACCAGATGGTGTTGTTATAGGTAAAATTTTAGAGTGTGATAAGCATCCAAATGCGGATAAATTATCTGTTTGTAAAGTTGATATAGGAAGTGAAATTTTACAAATTGTTTGCGGTGCTAAAAATGTATCAATAAATCAATATGTGGCAATTGCAACTATAGGTACACTTTTACCAAATGGTTTAGAGATAAAACCTGTAAAATTGAGAGATGTTGATAGTAGTGGAATGATATGTTCTTTAGAAGAGCTTGGATTTAATAAAATAGAAGATGGAATAGCTGTACTTGATAATTCAATTGGAAATTTGATTGTTGGAAAATCGTTAAATGATTATAATCTATTTAATGATGATTTAATAGAAATAGAATTAACCGCAAACAGAGGCGATTGTCTAAGTATATATGGTATAGCAAGAGAGTTGAGTTCGTATTTTAATATACAATTAAAGCCATTAGTTTCATATGAAGAAGATGAAAATAATCTAGGAATAGGAAGAGTTTTAACAGTATCTCATGTAGGTGATATTGATTCTTCTTTAATATATAAAATTATAAATTTTAAAAATTATAATATACCTTTTGTTATGAAATTTAGAATAAGTCAAATTGGTTTTGAAAAAATTTCTCAAGCACAAACTTTAATTAATTATGTGACACATTCAACTGGTGTTATAATACGTGGATATAAGTTTGATGAAATTCAAAATAATTCAAAAGTTTTATTAAAAATATCAAAAAATGAGAGTGGAGTTGATTCGATTTACTATAAAGATGAATTAATTTCTATGATAGGTTTAAATCAACTTAAAAATTATAAATGTAGTGATTTAAACAATTCATTAATAGTATTTGAAATGAGTTACATAAATCCAGAATTTGTTTCTAAAAAAAGATTTGATTACAAAATAGAAAGTGATGAAATTTTTTATAGAACTTCAAGAGGTAGTGAACCTGAATTAAAAATAGGACTTGATTTTTTATGCAATAGCTTAAAATCTATAGAAGGTGTAGAGATTTATGGTGGTACTTGCGAATTAAGTCGAGAGATGGAAAGTAGTACAGCTCTTGGTGTTTCATTATCAAAAATAAATAAAATAATTGGTTTTGAAATAGAAAAATTGAGAGTAGTGTCTATTTTGCAATCATTACAATTTAAAGTAACGATACATTCTGATGATGATAGTTTGATTATTGGTGTTCCAAAATATAGACATGATTTGAAAAATATTCAAGATATAGTTGAAGAGATATATAGAATTTACGGTGTTGATAATATTAAATCTTCACCTATAGAGTTAATAGAAAAGAATAAAATAGATAGTAGTTATTTAGAGTATAAAAAATTAAAAAACATTAGATATAAAGCGATTGGTATTGGTTTTTATGAAACAATTACATATCTATTTTCATCAAAAGAGTTATTAAAAAAATATCAATGTGATACAATAGATGATAAATTAGATTTGATAAATCCAATTACACATGAGTTAAATACTCTTAGAAGTACATTAATTTTAAATTTAATTGAAGCTGTAAGCAAAAATATTAAATTAAATAAAAAAAGTGTAAAATTTTTTGAAATAGGTTCTGTATATAATTCATGCAGAGAAGAGATGAAAAAAATTGCATTTATATATTCTGGTTTTGAAGAAGATGTCTCTATAATAAATAATGGTAAGCCTGAAAGTATCTCGTTTTATGATTTTGCAGATAAAATACAATCTGTAATAGGTAAATTTGAACTAAGAGAAAAACATGATATGGAGAATAGTTTTATTCATCCTTATCAAAGTGCTGATATTATTGTAAATGGTAAACATATTGGATATATTTCAAAATTAAATATTTTTGTACAAAATGATTTTGAATTGCCGCAAACATTTATCGCTGAAATTTCATTAGACAATATTCATGATGATATTAAAATTACTAAAAATTTTTCAATCTACCAAGCAAACGATAGAGATTTGAGCTTTTTGATAGATAGTAGTATGAACTATTTACAAATCAAAAATGAAATTGAAAGTTTGATTGATAACGGTTTAGTTGATAATATCAAAGAGTTTTACCCTATAGATATATTTAAAATTGATAATTTAAAAAATCAAATAAGTATTACAATCAGATTTGTATTGCAGTCAAATAGTAAAACATTAGATGATGAAGAGATTAATTCAAATTTAAATATTATCGTTAAAAAACTTGAAGAAAAATTTTCTATTGGATTGAGATGAAAAGTGTAAAAATTTATAAACAAGAAAAATCAATTGAACTTCAAATAGATACAATTGCACCTGATAAATCAATTTCTCACAGATGTGCCATGTTTTCTATTTTATCTGATAAGCCTTCTATAATCAAAAACTTTTTAAGAGCTGAAGATACATTAAATAGTTTAAAAATAGTTTCTCAACTTGGAGCAACTATAGACGATTGTAAAGAGTATATAAAAATCACTCCTCCAAAGGTTATTACAGAGCCTAATGATGTATTAGATTGTGGTAACTCTGGAACATCTATGAGATTGTTTTGCGGTTTGTTATCTTCTATGAGTGGTTTTTTTGTTTTAAGCGGTGACAAGTATTTGAGAAAAAGACCTATGAAAAGAGTTGTTGAACCTTTAAAAAGTATTGGAGCTATAATTGATGGACGAGATAATTCTAATTTAGCTCCACTTGCAATTAGAGGTGCAAAATTAAAAAGTTTTGATTACTATAGCAATATCTCATCTGCACAAGTCAAAAGTGCTCTCATATTAGCTGGGTTAAATAGTGATGAGTCTAGTTATTTTAGTGAAATTGAGTTAAGTAGAGACCATACAGAAAGAATGCTAAATGGTATGGGTGCAAAATTAGAAATAACAGATAAGATAAAAATTAATCCTATTCAAGGTAGTTTAAATCCACTTGAATTAACAGTTCCTAGTGATCCATCAAGTGCATTTTTCTTTGCAGTTGCTGCTGTAATATCAAAAAATTTAACAGTTGTTTTGAAAAATTTAACACTAAATCCTACTAGAATAGAAGCTTTTAAAGTACTTGAAAAAATGGGTGCTAGTATTACATATAATTTACACTCAAACCAATATGAACCAATAGGTGATATTATCGTTAAATCTTCATCATTAAATGGTGTTGAAGTTAGCCAAAATATCTCTTGGCTTATAGATGAGATACCAGCACTTAGTATTGCTATGGCTATGGCTAAAGGTAGAAGTGTAGTTAAAAATGCTAAAGAGCTTAGAGTAAAAGAGAGCGATAGAATAAAAACAGTGGTTGATAATTTGAAACTATGTGGAGTTGATGTTATTGAATTAGATGATGGATTTGAAATAATAGGTTCTACAATCAAAAAAGCTACAATAAATAGTTTTGGTGACCACAGAATAGCTATGAGTTTTGCTATTGCTGGAATTTGTGATGGTATGAATATTGATGATGTAGAGTGTATAAATACATCTTTTCCAAACTTTTTTGATATATTATCAAATATAACAAGGATTGAATAGTTGCAAATAGTATTGGCAAATAATTATGGTTTTTGTTTCGGTGTTAAAAGAGCTATAAATTTGGCAGAAGCCAATCCAAACTCTTTGACACTTGGTCCTTTAATACATAACTATAAAGAAATCAATAGATTGTCAAAAAATTATTATGTAAATGTATCTGATGATATAAACAGTTTAGACTTTAACAAACCAGTTATTATAAGAACTCATGGAATTCCAAAAGATGATTTAAAATTACTTCAAGATAAAAATGCAAATATAATAGATGCTACTTGTCCATTTGTTACAAAACCTCAACTAATTTGCGAAGATATGTCAAAAAATGGTTATCAAATCATTATTTTTGGTGATAAAGAACATCCAGAAGTTAAAGGTGTTATAAGTTATTGTGTAAATACACCAATTGTTATATTATCTGTAGAAGAGCTATATGATAAAAATTTATCTAATAAAATTGCATTAGTCTCTCAAACAACAAGAAAAATATCTGAATATAAAAAAATAGTATCCTATTTAATTGAAAAAGCAAAAGAGTTAAGAGTGTTTAATACTATATGTAATGCGACATTTGAAAACCAAGAATCTGCTAAAAAATTATCACAAGAGGTTGATATAATGTTAATTATTGGTGGTAAAAATTCTTCTAATACAAAACAATTATTAACAATATGTAAAGAAAATTGTGCAGATAGTTATTTAATAGAAGATGAATATGATTTAGATTCTAACTGGTTAATTGGTAAGAATAGATGTGGAATTACTGCTGGTGCTTCTACACCTGATTGGATAATAGATAATGTTATTAAAAAACTACAAACTTTAAAAGGATAATAATATGGATTTAGAAAACAAAAAAATAGAGAGCATTGAAGAGGAAAACTTTGAGTTGATGCTAGAAGACTCGTATAAAAGAGCTGCTAGTGTATTGGTTGATGGTGTTATAGTAGGGTTTAAAGATGGGTATGCCTTAGTTGATATAGGTAGAAAAGTTGAAGCATTATTAAACTTAGAAGAGATAAAAAGTGCAGATGATTTAAAATACAATATGGGAGATAGAATTACTGTTTTGGTTGTAGGTTCAAAGGAGTCCAGACCATTAGTCTCTTTTAAAAAAGCTATTAGAAAAAAAGCTACTGATGAATTTTTAACTAAATATACAGAAAATGAAGATTTAATTATTGATGGTAAAATAGTTGAAAAGAACAAAGGTGGTTATATAGTTATTGATAATAACAATATAGAGTATTTTTTACCAAAATCACAAGCTATGTTTAAAGATGAAAATGTAATAGGAAAATTTGTTAAGGGATTAATATTAAAAGTTGATAAAGATAACTCTTCAATTGTAATTTCAAGAAAAAAATTGATAGAAAATGACAAAAAAAAGAAAAGAAAAATAATCAAAGATATGATAGATAGCAATAATATATTAGAAGGAACAGTGAAGAAAATTACCAGTTTTGGTATGTTTGTAGATGTTAATGGGGTTGAAGGATTGGTTCATTATAGCGAGATAAGTTACAAAGGTCCTGTAAATCCTGCAAAATATTATAGTGAGGGTGATAAAGTACCTGTTAAAGCTTTAGAATATAATAAAGATAAAAAATATTTAGCATTATCAATTAAAGCAACTATTCCAAACCCATGGGAAGAGATAAAAGATGAGTTAGAAGTTGGTGATGTTATAAAAGTAACTGTTAGTAATATAGAACCGTATGGAGCTTTTGTTGATTTAGGCAATGATATAGAAGCATTTTTACATGTTTCTGAAATTAGTTGGGATAAAAGACCTAAACATCCAAAAGATTATTTGACAGTTGGTGAAGTATTAGATGTTGAAGTTATTGAAATAGATATTGAGAAGAAAAAATTAAGAGTATCTTTAAAAAATTTATTACAAAAGCCATTTGAAGAGTTTGAAAAAAAATATAAAGTGGGTGATATTTCAAAAGGTGTCGTTACATCTATAACAGATTTTGGTGCATTTGTAAAAATAGATACAATAGAAGGTTTGTTGCATAATGAAGATGCTTCATGGAACAAAAATGAAAAATGCAAAGATATATTTAAAGAAGGTGATGAAATAGATATAAAAATTGTCTCTATTGATGGTGAAAATGAAAAAGTTTCATTAACAAGAAAAGAGTTGTTTGATTCACCTATTAAACAATTTGAAAAAAGTCATAAAATAAATGATGCAATTCATGTAAAAGTAAAAGACAAAAAAGAGTTTGGTATTTTTGTTGAATTAAATGAACATATAGATGGTTTAATTAGAACTGAGGATTTACATCCGTACGAGATAGATAAGCTTGAAATAGGTCAGCAATTAGAAGCTATTATAACTCAAATTGATAGTGATAAAAACAGAATTAGATTATCTGTTAGAAGGTTGAGTGGAAAAAAAGAGAAAGAGACACTAGAGTCTATTAATGATAATAGTAAAATTACACTTGGAGATATAGTTAAAAATTGATTTAAATGTCAAAAAAGTTATCTATAATAGTATTCTCTTTTCTATTTTGCTTATCTATAGTTTCGATGTTCGTTGTTTATAACTATATTCATGAAGATGTTGAAACAGTAGAAAATATAGCTTCTATAAAAAAAGAGAATAAAAAAGAAGAGATCGTCTCTGAAACAAATTGGCTTGACAAAATAGCAAAAAAAGAGATAAAAGATTATTCATTTGCAGTTAATGACATTAGTATTAAAATAGCTCTAAACGAAGAGATTAAATTTGAAGAATTTTTTGAGATTGTCGTTGAAAATATAGATGAGTATAAATTTTTTTGTTTAAATCAAATATTAAAAAGTAAAGAGATTAAATTTTATCTATACAAAAAACTTAATTTTGTAAAGCTAATTGTTACTACTAATGATAAAAATTATTTAGATACTGTTTTAGCTGAATTAAAACGGTATGATATAGAGTATAAAGTAGAAAAAGTAATTAAAAAATTAAATTAAAAGGATATATCATGGAAAAAAGAAAAATCGTTGTTTGTGACCATATTCATGAAAAAGGTTTAAAAATTTTGGAAAGTCAAAGTGATATTATTTATGTAAATGTCGCAAACGAACCAAAAGATAAACTTCCTGAATTAATTGAAGATGCTGATGTTATTATTACTAGAAGTTCAACTGATGTAGATGAAAAACTTTTAGTAAAAGTTAAAAAATTAAAAGCTATTGTTAGAGCTGGTGTCGGTGTTGATAATATTGATATAAAAGAGTGTAGTAAAAGAGGCATTATTGTCATGAATGTACCAACAGCTAATACTATTGCGGCAGTTGAATTAACAATGGCACATCTATTAAATTGTGTTAGAGCTTTTCCTTATGCACATTCTGAATTAAAAGATAAAAGAGTTTGGAAAAGAGAAAATTGGTATGGAACAGAATTAAAAGATAAAAAGCTTGGAATTATAGGTTTTGGAAATATTGGGAGTAGGGTAGGTATCAGAGCAAAATCATTCGAAATGGATGTAATAGCTTATGACCCTTATGTCCCATCAAATAAAGCCACAGATTTAGGTATTAAATATACAACAAATTTTGATGATATATTAGCATGTGATATTATTACAATACACACTCCAAAAAATAAAGAGACACTAAATATTATAAATTATGAACAAATAGAAAAAATGAAAGATGGTGTTATTTTGATAAATTGTGCAAGAGGTGGTTTATATAATGAAGATGCCATCTTTGATGGATTAAAAAGTGGTAAAATAAAATTTGCTGGTATGGATGTATTTAATAAAGAACCAGCAACAAACAATCCACTTCTTGATTTAAATAATATTTGTGTTACACCACATTTAGGTGCAAATACAAAGGAATCTCAATTTAAAATAGCAATAGCAGCAGCAGAACAAGCAATAGAAGCAGCAAAAGGAATAAGTTATCCAAATGCACTAAATTTACCTATAAAAGAGAATGAAATACCACCATTTGTAAAACCATATTTAGAGTTAGTCCAAAAAGTTGGATATTTTGCAGCACAGGCAAATAAAGGAGCTATAACTTCTATAAAAATTTCAGCAGAAGGTGCGATTTCAGACTATTTAGAGTCATTGCTTACATTTGCTACAGTTGGAGCATTAACAGATTCTATAGGTGATAATATAAATTATGTAAATGCGGTATATGTTGCAGGTGAAAGAGGTATAAAATTAGAAACACTAAAATCTCCAAATCAAAGTGGTTACCAAAATAAAATTAGTGTAAAAGTCACAACTCCAAAAGATGTAGTAACAATAAGTGGTACTGTATTTGATGAAGATAAATTAAGAATAGTGAATTTAAATGGATTTATATTAGATGTAGAACCAAAAGGTAACATGATTTTATTTAAAAATTCAGATGTACCTGGTGTAATAGGTGATGTTGGTATGACATTAGCAAAACATAATATTAATATTGCAGATTTTAGATTAGGTAGAAATAGCAACAATGAAGCATTAGCAGTAATAATTGTTGATGAACCTGTAGATAATGAAGTTTTAAAAGAACTTGCAAATCTAAAAGCTTGTCTATCCGTACATCATGTAGTAGTTTGATATTTGCATGTAGTTAGATTATCTTTCTCACAAAGTGAGGAAGATAATCTAATTTAATCTTTTAAAAAATTTGTATATGCCATGCCAAATGTTTCATGCTTAATCAAAAACTCTAATTTATCGTTATTCTCTTTTTTGAAATTTACATAATAATATTTATACCATTTTTGATAATATGGAATATCTCTTAACACTTTGTCATCTTTTGAAACCTCTATAATCTCTAAAGGTACTTTATTATTTAAAAATATTTTATATTCACTGTTTTTAGTTAAATCAAAATTATCCATTAATTCACTATCGTTAATATAAAAAGCTACTAAAAACCGCTCCATCGAACTATCATGTGGTTTATATTTGTCAAGATAGGTAACTATTACAGTAGATTTTGTTTGAAATGAATTTATAATCTCTAATTTTTGAGTTTTATTTAACAATATTTTATAAACTTTATCTTCGTTTAACATTTTTTCGATAGTTTTTTTAGATTCACAACCTGTAAATATAAAAATAAATATTAAAAATATTAAACTTTTTTTGTTTATCATAATTTTTTTACCATTGAAATTATAAATTCAGCACTAACTTTTGCAGATGTTTTTAAAAACTCATCAAAACTAAAACTAGCATCCATATCAGCAGAATCACTAATAGCTCTAAGAATTAAAAATGGAATATTTAAACTATCACAAACAACAGCAACACTAGCACCTTCCATCTCCAAAGCATCAGCATGAAAATTGTTTTTAATCCACTCTTTTTTCGCACTATCAGCAATAAATTGGTCACCAGTTGCAATAACACCATCTTTTAACTCAATATTTAAATCAGATGATACATTTTTTGCAATCTCTATTAACCCTTTATCAGCTTCAATAAAAACTTTCCCTTCAGGAATATATCCAAATGGATGACCAAATGCAGTTATATCAACATCATGCTGACAAAGTTTTGTAGCAACTATCAAATCCCCAATTTTAAGTTGTTCATTTATAGCACCAGCAACCCCACTAAACAGTATCTTTTCAGAACCAAACTTTTCAATCATAGTAACTGCTGTTATTGAAGCAAACACTTTACCTATTTTTGAATAAGCTATAACAAGCTTTTTATCCTCATTTTGTACTATAAAAAATTTATTACTAGCATACTCAACAATTTCATACTCTTTATAATATTCAAGTATCGGTTCTATCTCCTCAACCATCGCTCCCATAATACCTATTGTCATGACAATTTCCCCTTTTTATTTTTTGGTGATTATATCTATATGTTTATAAAAATAAAACTAAAGACTATTTTCTAATAGTTCAAAACACTCTTCTAACTTAACAAACAGTTCATGATAATTTTTATCGATACAATCTTTTGCACTATACTCTATATCTTTTGATATTTCATATATCTCATCAACTCTTAAATTTGAAGCAGCACCCTTTATTTTGTGTGCAAATAGTTTCATGTCTTCAAAATTATTGCTCTCTATAGCATTTTTTAACGATAGCAAATCATCTTTTGATGAGATAATAAACTCTAAAAAAAGCTCTTTTATCAAATCTAAATCAAGTCCTAATGTCTTTGATGTTTTATTAAAATCAAATTGAATAGTTTGAATATTTTCTATTGGTAAATGTTCTTTTTTAGACAAAATATATTTATATAATACATTATCAAGTTCATTTAATTGAATAGGTTTTGATAAATAATCATCCATTCCAGCACTTAAAAATCGTTCTTTATCATCTTTTAAAGCATTCGCAGTCAATGCCACTATTGGTGTATGCTCTATGTTATTTAATTTTTCATATTCCAATATAAGTCTTGTAGCCTCCAATCCATCACATTCAGGCATATGACCATCCATGAGTATCATGG
>JACAEZ010000180.1 GCA_013388565.1 Campylobacterales bacterium
ATTTAAACTATCAAATCCAAACGAACTACCATCTTCACTATTGGTAGAAAATAGAGATAGTTATGTGATTTAAGGAGAAGCAAATATTAAATATATTGCTAAATATATAGATATACGAATTGGTAGAATAAAAATAGATACTCCATTAATAGGAGCAGATGATGGCAGAGCTATACCAAACTTATATGAAGGTGTATATTTAAAATCAAGCTATTTAGAAAATTTATCGATAGAGTCGCTATTTTTAAATAAAATGAGTGGTTTTTGGAGTCAAATACATTCACAAATAGAGATGGGTAGATTTATATCCATGGGAAAAGCTGCTGGATATGAAGGGATAGCTGATAACTCTAAAGTGTTTGCATTAGGAGTTACTTATACGAAAGATAATTTAAGTGCAAAAATTTGGAACTACTACTCAAATGAGTTGTTAAATGCTTATATTGTAGAGGGTTCGATAACAAATAATCTATTTAATTCAACATTGACAACAACATTGCAATATGTAAGTCAAGAGCAAATAGGTGATACAAAAACATATCTAAACTCTTTAAATAGAACATTAGATTACTCATATTTTGGTGCAAAATTGGAGTTGAATTATGAAAATTTGACAACAGTCTTGGCTATGACAAACATGGATTATCAAAACAAAAATTGGGATAATACAATGCATATTTGGGCTGGATTGCCACAATATACAGTAGCACAAGAGTATGGATTTAAATCGGCAAATGTAAATGGTGCAGATGTTTATAAAGCTGGTTTGTCATATAAATTTTCACAAAAAAATAAAATAGATTTAAATTATTATAAATATGATTTGTCAAATAAGGTTAGTAGTAATGATACTGATGTAATTGATTTGATATATAATCTAAAATATTCAAAAAATATAGATTTTACAGCAGTTTATGAAAGACAAGAGTTTAAATCAAATGATAGTGGTGATATAGCAAAAGTGATTGCTAATTATAGTTTTTAAGGATTTTGCATGATAAAGTTTATTATTTTAACCATTTTTTTAACAACACTCTCTTTTTCAAAAAGTAGTTATACAATAGCAGTTTTATATTGGAGCATGAATATAGAAGGGCAAGTTGCCATGAAGAATGGACTTGAAAAAGAGTTTGCAAAGATAAACAGTGAAGCTACTAAACATGGTAAACCTACTATTGAGCTTATAAGATATATTGCAGGTGATGGTTTAAATGGAATAGAAAATCAAATCAAACAGTTTGATGAGGCAATATCTAAAAAAGTAGATGCAATAGTAATTCAACCAACAGACAATGCTGCACTTTCAGCTGGATTGAAAAAAGCAAATTTGGCAAAAATTCCTGTTATTGCTTATGACCAATATATAGTAAATGGCGAATTGGCATCATTTATAACTAGTAACAACTATCAAGCTGGATTTTTAAATGGTGAATATGTAGCTTCAAAATTTAGGGATAAAGAGATAAAAATAGTGTTGGTAGAGTATCCTCATGTCTCTTCAACTGTTGAGAGAGTAGATGGTTTTTTTGATGCACTTGATAAATCAAAAGTGAAATATAAAATTTTAAAACGGTATCAAGCAGTAGAGCCAGTAAGTGGCAAAAAGGCGGGTATTGATATTTTAAAAGATTTTCCTACAAAAGGCTCTATTGATACTGTTTTTAGTGTCAATGACGGTGGAGGATTGGCTGTTGTTGAAGAGTTGCATAAAGCAAATAGAGATGAAATATTAGTTGCTACGATTGATGGTGACCCAAAATCTATAGAAAATATTAAAAATAGTAGATTAACACAGATAGATTCTGCTCAATTTTGCGGTGCATTAGGAGCTGAAGCAATAGCATTGGCTTATAAAAAATTAAATGGTGAAACAATAGCTAAACAAGTTCTTATACCAGTTTTTCCAATTACAAAAGAGACTATGGAGCTGTATCATGGTTGGCTTTCAGAGTTTCCAAAACCATTTAAAAAACCTTGGACTAGTATCAATCCTGTCTGGTCACCTGAAAAATTAGAGTTTAATGCTATAAAATGAGTAGTATATATGGTCAATATCATTCAAAAGAGAATGTATTTGAAATAGATAAAAAAATAGCATTAGCATTTGGTGGGATATTTTTTGTTTTTGTTTTATTTGTATTTGTAGCTGGTATCATATATACGACAAAAAGTATTCAAAATGAGCAAACTAGACTTTCAGCCCTTGTTGGAAATATTGTAGAAGAGTCAATTAATCGAGTAAGTTTTTCTGGGAAGTATCAAGCTAGAATTTTTATAGAAGAGATATATTCAAAAAATCCAGATTTTGTATATATCATGATAATAGATAAAAGTGGAGAGGTTATAGCCCATAGTGATTCTTCAAAAAATGGTTTGATATTAGATGATAAATATACAAAAGAGGCATTAAAAGTTATAAATAGTTCAAAAACTGTATCTCAACAGATTAATTATCATCAAAATGATAAAGATATTAAAGTTTATGAGATAGATTTACCATTTGTTCAAGGTTATACACAACAGATAAATGGAGTTATTAGAATAGGTATCTCAACAGAGAGTGTAAGCAAAAGTTTGAAAGAGGCATTTATTTACTTTAATATCATGATATTAATTCTTACAATAGTTGGGGCTTATATTATTTATAATACAAGTAAACAGATGGCAAAACCTATAAAAAACATGGCTTATCAGTTGGAAGGTATTTTAAGTTATGCCCCTTTAAATATCTCTATTTTTGATATTAATGGCTCTATTATCACATTTAGTAAACATTTAGATGAAACATTTGCATTGACTCAAAAAAATGATTATATTAAATATAATCTATTGACTGAGGAAGACTCTCATGAAGAGATGAATTCAGATAAAAATGTATTTGAAAATGGTGTCGTTTTAAATTATGAAAAAATGGTTAAAATGGGTGATAGTGAAAAATTTTTTCAAGTAATCAAATTTCCTATTTTAAAAGATAGTGAAGGTAAAATATCTTATATATGTGCAATATCTCTCGATGTGACAGATAGAGTAAAAGCGCAAAATGAACTGAAAAAATTGTATGAAACATTGCAAGAAAGAGTAGTTCAAGAGGTTGAAAAAAGTAGAAAACAAGAACAAATGCTTATACAACAATCAAAACTTGCAAGTATGGGAGAGATGATAGGAAATATTGCACATCAATGGAGACAGCCACTTACATCACTTGCTCTTTATATACAAGATGCAAAAGATGCTTTTTATGATGATGCTATTGATGAAGAGTATATAGAAAATTTTAGAAAAAATTGTATGGTTTTAATTAATAAAATGTCCACAACAATAGATGATTTTAGAAACTTTTTCAAGTCAGATAAAACAAAAGAGGAGTTTCTCGTATTTGATAGCATTAATGATACGTTGAATATACTTCAAGCAAGTATTAAAACAAATCAAATTTCTATTGAGTTTGATGTTGAAGATGAGTGTAAAATTTATGGACATAAAAACGAATTTGCACAAGTTGTGTTAAATATACTCAATAATGCAAAAGATGTTTTACTTAAAAATGATATTAATAATAGGCATATTAAAATAGTGATAAAATCAATCTTCAATTTACATGTGATGGTTGAAATAATTGATAATGGTGGCGGTGCAACACAAGAGGTTATGGAAAAAATGTTTGAACCATATTTTACTACTAAGTTTAAAAGTGATGGTACGGGCATAGGTTTATATATGTCTAAAATGATTATAGAAAAAAGCTTTGGTGGTAAAATTTATGCAGAAAATGTAGATGGTGGATTAAAAATGGTTATAGAGGTTTAAAATGTTAAGAGAAGAAGAGAAACAATTATTAAAAACATTAGTAGTCGTTTATGCTGAAGATGATGAGATTATAAGAGAAGCACTTGGAATGTCTTTGAAAAGAAAATTAAAAATGGTACATTTAGCAAATAATGGCTCTCATGCATTGGAGTTAATAGACGAACATAAGCCAAATATTATATTAAGCGATATAGAGATGCCAGTTTTAGATGGTATGAAAATGGCAAAAAAAGTTAGGGAAGATTTAAATATGCAAAACCCTATTATTGCATTGACAGCATATAATGATGATGAACATAAGTCTCCATATTTTACAGATTATGTTTATAAGCCAATAGATGTAGATGAGTTGTATAAAAAGCTACTCTGTTTTGCAAAATAGGGTTAAATATAATTTTTTATTTAAGCAATTTCATAATAGCTAAATAGATTTGGCTTTGTATCAGTTTGAGATTTACTAAAAAGTATTAAATCTTCTGTTGTTTTTACAGATGTAGGGATTTTTTTAAAGCACTCTTGTAAAACTTTTGTAGCATTTATAGCATCATCATAAGCTCTATGAAAAGTGTCCGATTTGATGTTAAGTGTTTCTATCAATCCTTGAAGTGAATATTTAGGGCTTTGTATAGTCTGTTTTGCCAAATCTAATGTGCATAGTTTTCTATTTTCAAGTGTACCAAGTCCAAAATACTCCATTTTATGTGCAATAAATTTATAATCAAAATTTACATTATGTGCTACAAAAACAGAGTCTGTCAAAAACATTTTAAACTGTTTTAACACATCTTTTTGTTTTGGTGCATCTTTTAACATGCTAGTGTCAATATTTGTGATTTTAGTTATAAAATCTGGCACAAATCTATTGTAAATTAATGTATTAAACTCATCTATTATTTTATGATTTTTTAATTTTATAGCAGCCAACTCTATAATATCTGCCTTCTCTTCACTTCCACCATTTGTCTCTATGTCTACTATGCAGTATGTTTGGTTTGTATAATCTTCAAAATTTGTGGTTAAATAAACATCTCCAGAGTGTTCTTCGAGAGGAAAACCATTTGCCATTAATAGCTGATAGTTTAATTCTGGCGATTGTCTAATGTAGTGAGAGCGAATAACTTGTAAAAATTTATCCTTTTTAAGAGGTACTTTTAACATCTGTATTAATTGATTTTCTCTATTTTCTTGCATTTAATTTTACACTTTCAATAAATAATCTAACTCTTTCGCTAGATTTTTTTCCTTTTTTTTCTTCTACACCACTACTTACATCAACTCCATAAAAGTTGTAATCTTTTAATTCCAATAAATTATCACAAGTCAATCCACCAGCTAAAATAATTTTTGAACAATCCATATTATCAAACCATGATAGGTTACACCTACTTCCACTTCCACCAAATTGTTCGCTAAAAGCATCTATTATTCGATACTCATTTGAGTACATTTGCACATCTTCAGCACTTTTTGCTCTAATAACCTTGATATGCGGTATGGATAGTTTTTCATATAAAGACTCTTTTGCTTCAAAATGAATTTGTGCAGTGTGCATTTTTGAGAAACTGCAAATTTGATTTATATATTCAGCACTCTCATTTACAAATAACCCAACTCTTAAAATAAAAGGTGGAAGGCTATTTGAAATTTTTAAAGCACTTTCTGGAGTTATATATCTTGGAGATTTTTCATAAAATACAAAACCAACTGCATCTGCACCAAATTTAGAAGCAACAAGTGCATCTTCTAAATTTGTAATACCACAAATTTTTACCTTCATATTTTTAAAGATTTTACAGCTTGGCTATAATCACTGCTTTTAAATATATAGTTTCCAGCAACTACCATATCAACACCAGACTCTTTTAGCAGATGAATATTTTTATCATTTACACCGCCATCAATCTCTATCAAACATTTTGGATTTCGCTTTTCTATCATCTCTTTTAACACTTTTGATTTTTCTAGCACATTTGATATAAAGCTTTGCCCGCCAAAACCAGGATTTACACTCATTAAAAGCACTATATCCAAATACTCAATTAGATACTCTATTATAGATGGATTTGTATGAGGATTTAAAACAACACCAGCTTTTATACCGTAATCTTTGATTTTTTGAATTAGTCTATGAGGATGTTTCTCCTCTTCTATATGAAATGTTATAAACTCTGGTTTTATATCTTTGAACAGTTCTACGAAAAATGTATTATTTTGTACCATGAAGTGAATGTCAAGAGGTTTTGAAGAAATCTTGTTTACACTCTCTACAACAACAGGTCCAATGGTTAAATTTGGGACAAAATGTCCATCCATAACATCTACATGAATAAAATCGCAATCTGTTTTACAAATTGCCGAAATCTCTTCATTAATTCTTCCAAAATCGCATGATAAAATACTAGGAGCAACTAACATATTTTTTACCTTGTCAAAAAGAAATAAAATGGTTCATCATCGAAACTCAAATCCACTTGAGCCCCTTTTTTATGTTCAACAACTGCAAACACATCATCAATATTTGTAAATGTTCTAGGCAATGTAATACTTACATGAACATTTGAATCAAGCAGAGCTTTTTTAGCTTTACCACCCATGATATTAACAAATTCAGCCATAGCATCTAATAGTTGATGTTCATCTTCGACCTCTTCACCAATAAATAGCTTTGTTGTTTTTTTTGCTATGTTGATTGGGAATACCAATATAAACATACCATCTAATTCACCATAAAATCCAATACTACTTGCCAACATTTTTGTATGTTCTGCTTCTACTTTAAAATTTGCAATTCCAGCACTTTTTTTTACAGCTTTAGATTCTGTCATGAGTTCAATACTCTCTGCTACAACATCTATAAATAGTGATAGTTTTTCTACTAAATCTCTTGTTATAGAGTGTCTTCTTTTTTGATTTAGTGCAACAGCTGATTTTTTTGCCTCTTCCATTAAACCTTTATTTCCATGCAAAGATGACATTGTGTCAAAAAACATATACCCAGCATCTTCTAAATCATCTTTAAATTTATCTGCAAATGTTTTTTCATTGACTCCAACAAAACATAAAACAGCATCATATTCTGCACTTGATATAGCCAATCTTGTAAAAAAGTTTATAGCATTTACATTAATTGATTTGACTCTTGTAATTTCAAATATATAAACTTTATATCCAATATTTAAACAATTGTGATGGTATTTAAAATCAAATTTTTGAATAACATCACCATCTAAATAGCCAGAAAGTGAATAAACAATCATATTACCTTTTACATGTTTGGCTATTTTTTGACTAAAATGCCCTAAAAATGTCAAATCAACAACGGCTTTATAAATATCTTTTCTCTCTTTTTTTTCTAAATAATCACTTTTATTCAAAGCATTTATGGGGTTAAATCCACGATTGTGCAACTCTACAAGAGCTATATTTTTTTGTTCATCATCATCGTTATAAACCAAAATATTATCATCTCTTGAATATTCTGGCAAACCACCAAAAAGTGATGCTATTTCTCTTGTTTTAAAAAGATTTACAGATACACCTTTTGGAAACATTGCAAGTATTGAATGGTAAATATTATTTTCATAATCACAAAAACCAACAATACACCCTTTCTCTTTTTTAAATCTATTTAATACATCACATAAAAATTCAAATCCATTTTTATTGAAAAATATAACTTTTTTAAGTGACATCAAAACAACATCTACATCTAAAGTCATGATGTATTGAATATCTGGTATTGGCATTAAATTTGGTGCATTTTGACTATCTATAAATCCTTGCGGATAAAATGTAGCAATAGAACCTTTTACTATTGGTCTCATGAAACAACTACTTTTTGAAAATTTTCAAATATATCTGATACAAACTCTGGATTAAAATCTATAAAATCATTTAAATTTGCTTTTATAAATTTAGATTGAGATAGTTCATAAAATAAAAGCAAGTGCATATATTTAGCAACTGTTAAGTATTTACTTTGAGTGTTAGTATCTATTTTTCCACTTGAGAGTGATATTATCTCTTTTGTATTTTCTGATAAATTCCATTTATCTGCTATCAAATTACAAACATCGAAAATATCCATATTTGTCATTCGTTTCAATATAGTGTTGTAATCTATATCTGAAGTTTCTCTAATAATTAAAAAATCACTTTTTCTGGATTTAAATATCTCTTCGCATACAATTATTGAAGCTGGAAGTATTGCAATGGAAGCTATTATCTCTTTATCTTCTATTTTTAAACTGGTTAATAATTTATTCCACTCTTTCATGAGTTCTATTTGAAGTTCTTCAAACAAAGATTGTGACATTTTGAAAAATTCCCAATTTTTGGGAATAATCAGTTTCATCATGTATGCTCTAATTATTTGATTTATATATCCAAGTCCTAATGTAGAAAATATTTGATTTACATCTTTTATCTCTGTTCTAAGACCAAAAATTGGTTTGTTGATTATATTTCTAAGATGAGAACTAAGAGCTAAATCATTTTTAGCCACATCTGCCGCCCCTTTTAAATTTCCACTGTTTAACTCATTTAAACATTTTTTTAAATTTTCTGGAATAGGTGGAATTTTATTTAAAAAATCTTCTATCTCTTTTTTTTGTATCACTATGATACCTTAAATATGGATTTTTTTTGATTATTCATCATAAATTATTTTAACTATAAATCACTTAAAGTCATTTAAATAACACTTTAAAAAACTCATAAAGCTTTTTACTTTAGAGCTTTTTAAACAGATTATAGCTATTTTTTGTAGTAATTTGTTCTAAAGTCAAGGAGTCCATATTTAATAGTGAAGATGCTTTTTCTAAGACAAGTTTTGTAAATTTTGGTTCATTTCGTCTGCCTCTAAATGGCTCTGGTGTTAAATATGGTGCATCTGTCTCAAAAAGCAGTCTATCTAATGGAATATGTGGCAAAATCTCTACTAACTTTTTAGCATTTTTGAATGTCAAAACTCCACCAATTCCAAAATAAAAACTATCTTTTAAAGCATATAATAAATTACTATCAGCATTAAAACAGTGTAACACTCCACCGACAGTTTTTGCATTATACTCTAAGAGTATATTTTTTGACTCTTCATTTGCATCTCTAATATGTACAATAAGAGGTAAATTTACACTCTTTGCAAACTCGATATGCTCTATAAAAACCCCTTTTTGATGTTTTTTAACCCTCTCTTTTTCATCATGCTCTTTTGGCAATCTAAAATAGTCAAGTCCACACTCTCCTATTGCTACACATTTATCATGAAAGGCATACTCTTTTAATATATTTATACTAAATTTTTCTATTTCGTATGGATGAACTCCAACAGAAAAAAAGAGTTGTTCATGCTTTTCACAAAGCATAACAGCTCTTTTTATATCTATAGGGTCAGCTCCAGGAATGATTATTTTTTCGATACCATTTTTCTTAGCTTCATCTAATACAAGCTCTATATCATCAAAAAAATCTTTATGGTCTAAGTGACAATGTGTGTCTATTATCATTAATCTTTTTTCTCTTTAACATAAGCTTTGATAATTTTTTGCTCTTCAACAGGTTTATCCATAGCACCAACTTTTGTATTTTCTATCTTTTTAACAATATCGTATCCATCAATAACTTTTCCAAAAATTGTGTGATTTCCATTTAACCATGAAGTTGGAACTGTTGTTATGAAAAATTGGCTTGTATTTGTATTTGGTCCTATGTTTGCCATAGCAATTAATCCTGCTGTATCAAATG
>JACAEZ010000181.1 GCA_013388565.1 Campylobacterales bacterium
CCTATACACTGCTGACAAGAGGCGATGATACTATCATCTAAAAAGTGAACATCCACAGTATTTAAATTTACGAAAATTTCATCTTTCCAACTTTTTAAATCTTTCATTAGATACTCAAGTAATAGTGACAATCTATCTTCATCAATCTCTGAATCTGATTTTTCCAATTCAACTGTAACATTTGCTAAATTTAAAAGCCATGAAGATAGGTCAGAAAATTGTGGGAAATAGAGAATTGTTGTTGCATATTTTCTTATATAGTTCAATATTTTTAATATATCATCTTTTTTTCGTTTACTAATTTCTATTGTAGAGAGTATATCAAATATCTCATTTTCCAAATCTGTCAAATAGTATATATCATTAAAATCTATCTCATTTGTATTTAGATATGTAGCTGCATCTAATGTCTCTTTTTTTTCTTTTTTGATACTACAAGTTGAGTTTACATTGCTAAAATCTGTAAAAGTATTACTATCTGAATTTACACTTTTATCTAATGATAGTATAAAACTATCACCAAATTGATTTTTTGATTTTATGAAGGATATTTTGTTATTTTCAATTTTGAAGATATTTAAAATATTATCACTCTCTTTATTTTTTCTAGGAGTTATTTGTAAAGATACATACTTTTCATCATCTATAATTTGAACCATACCACCTTCATGATTAATCAGAACATATCTCAATATCCTATCAGCTTTTTTTAAGAAAGCATCCATATCCATTAAATCTATATCTTTTTTATCAGAAAAAAGTTTAGATAACTTATCCCATACAATCTCCATATCAACACCAGTTTCTAAACAAGTTGCATTTGTAAGATATACATTTTTTGTAAATTCTAAAAGCATATTATCAACTTTTAATTTTATATCTTTGAGTTGTTGTTTATTATTTCTAACTGTATATAGTTTAAATATTACAAATACAACCTCTTCCATGCAATTTCTTGGTCTTTGAAAATTTTCTAAAATTTCTAGTAAATGTTTTGCAAAATCCATCTCTTTATAAAATCTTATCAATTTAGTTACAGAAAAATTTTCAATAGCTAATGATAAAATTGCTAGTACTTGCTTTATATCAAATGTCTGTTCACTGTCTATTTCAAACTTATGTGTTACAATTTTTGCAATAGATATAAGATTTGTAGCAGTTCTTGTACAGTTATTTAATTTTACAAACGACCTTATAAATCTATTTGTATAACTATTTAAATATAAAGCTTCTGATAAAACAATTTTTTCTATTTTTAAGATGAGTTCGTCTTTAGTGAAAGGTTTTAACAATATTCCATGAATTCTTAAAGAGATAGACCTCTCTTTTGTCTTTTCATCATCTTGATTTGTTATTACTAATATAGGAGTTGTTTTGATAGATTCATTAGAATTTATAGAGTCTATTAGATAAAAACCATCATATTTAGGCATATATATATCAGTTATTATAAGATTTGGCTTCTCTTTTAAAGCAATTTCATATCCATCTTTTCCATTTGTTGCTGTAAATAATTCATAATTAAGCTCTTTTACAAACTCTTTAATTATCATTAATTCACTATTATCATCATCAACTATTAAAATTTTAATGTTATTCATTTCATATCCTGTAGTGAGTTTCAAAATAATAATATTTAACATCTTAATAGATAGTAAAAAAGATATTGCTATTTTGCTTAAAAACATTGGAATATAATTTGCTTAGTATCATTAACTAAATTTAAAAGGATTGACCATGATGAAATCTCTATGGTCGGGTGTATCCGGCTTACAAGCACATCAAGTTGCAATGGATGTCGAGGGACATAACATAGCCAATGTTAATACAGTTGGATTTAAATATTCAAGAGCAAACTTTGCTGATATGCTATCTCAAACATATAAGGTGGCTACTGGTCCACAAGGAGACCTTGGTGGAGGTAACTCTTTACAAGTAGGACTTGGTTCGCAAGTTAGTTCTACTACTAGAATTTTTGCACAAGGTTCTACTCAAACAACAGATAAATCTACAGATTTGGCTATTCAAGGTGATGGTTTTTTTGTTATGACTTCTGATGGTGGAAAAAGTTATAAATATACTAGAAATGGGGATTTTAATTTTGATGCAAGTGGTTATTTGGTTGATGCAAATGGTTTAATTGCACAAGGTTGGGTTAAAGATTTTAGTGTAAATGGAGATGATTGTGGAAATTTGGAAAGCTTGGATATGGTGGATTCTTCAGGACCTATTAGAAATATACAAATTGACCCTGGACTTAAAATTCCAGCTCATTCATCAAATGAGGTTAAATTACAAGCGAACTTAAATAATGGTAGTTTTGTTGATAATTTAGATTGTATAAATCAAACACCAGTTGATTTGAATGATGTATTAGATGTAAATGGAAAGCCATTTGCATTAACAAATAATACAAGTACTATTACTATAGATATTGGTGGTACTAATGTTGATTTTATTTATACAAGTGACCCTACAAAGGTTGATTTGACACAAAATGGGGTTGCTAATACATATAAATTTAGAACAGTAAATGATTTAACAAGTTCAATAGAACATGCTATTGAAACAGCAGTTGCTGGTTCTGATGTTGTTGTTAAAGTAGCAAGTGATGGAAGTATAAATATTACAAATATATCAGCTACAGCAGTAGCTATAAACTCTATAACAGATGTTGGAGCAAATTTATTGAGTTCTACATTAGGTGGATTAGTTCAAACATATAATCAAAATGATAGTTTTGCTTCTGCTAAAACTTCAGCAGCCAATGTAAAACCCGATGATATGGCAGTTTTGTTTAATGCTTCTGGAAATGCTTTTAATCTACAAGAAGAGCAAGGACTTTGGGTAAGTTTCATGAAAGCAGAACATACACAAACATTTAATGCAGCTGGAAATGCGGATGTATCTTTTGAATTAAATGGTATTACTATATCTGGTACAGTTACAGCTACTACGAGTGTTGATTATGTTGCGCTATTAGCAGATTTGATAAATCAATATAGTAGTGAAACAGGAGTTGTAGCAACACCAGAAAGTAATAAATTAATTTTAGAAAATGATAATACAGGAGCATTAAAAAATATTAAAATTGAAAACTCTACTGGTAATGGTGTTGGTGGACTTGATAATATAAATGAAGGACTTGATTTAAATAATCCACAAAATCAAGATGTAACAACTGCTGGTGGTACTTTAGATGCTAAATCTATTACATCTTATAAATATCAATATAAAGATAGAGCAAATATAATAAATAATGGTGGACAGACAAAATATTTTAAAACAACAGAAGATTTAAGAAATGCTCTTCAACAACAAGCACAACAGAGTCAAATTGATTTTGGACTTACAACACCTAGTGCTATTGTAACAGTTGATAGTAGCGGTAGGTTTAATTTTATAAATGGAAATATGACAACAGAACAAGATTTGTATGTATCTATAAAAGGAATAAATGATTCTGGTATAAAAGATAATATACTTTTTACTCAAACATTTGAATCACTTGGTGGAATTGTTCCATCTGATGGTTCTGTTAGAAATTCACAAACTATGAATGCTGCAACATGGGCATCTAGTATAGATATATATGACTCTTTAGGTACAAAACACTCTTTGAGAATAGAGTTTAGAAAAACAGATGATAGTAGATGGGATTGGACAGCAATCGTTCCAGAACCAGCTGAATTGTTGGGACACCCTATTGGTGAAAAAAATAAGTACATTGGTGGTTATGTAGAGTTTAATGATGATGGTTCACTAAAATCATTTAATCCACCAACTCTTACATTTTCAGCAAATAATGGTTCAAAACCAAATCAAATAGTTCAACTTGATTTTGGTGATTCTAATACATTTAATGGTGTTACAAGTTTGGATTCAAAATCTACAACATCTGGAATTAGTCAAGATGGATATGCAGGTGGAGATTTGCTTGGTATTAGAGCAGATAGTTATGGTAATTTAGTAGGTAGCTTTACAAATGGAAAATCTGTTGCTTTAGCTCAAGTTTCTATGGCAAAGTTTAATAATAATGCTGGACTTAATGCTGATGGTGATAATCTTTTTAGTGAAACAGCCAACTCTGGAAGTCCTATCATCGGTACAGCTGGTACTGGTGGAAGAGGTACAATTAAATCATCAGCACTAGAGATGAGTAATGTGGATTTGAGTAGAAGCTTGACTCAACTTATTGTTATCCAAAGAGGTTATCAAGCAAATTCAAAAACAATTACAACTGCTGACCAGTTATTAACTGAATTATTAAATATTAAACGATAAATTAAAAGAGGTATCATGAAAGGTTTAAAATTTGTAAAGTTAGGTGTGGCTACTATTTTGAGTGCTACTTTATTAAATGCTGGTTCTAGTTATGTGGTAGAAGAGGTTGCTCCAAGTGGAGCTGGTTCTGTTCCTTCAAATGTTTCAGCTCCTCAAGGCTATGAAGCAGATAGACCAGCTAGTGTAGATAATGAGTTGATTATTCCAAACTCTCCTATACTTATGCCTAGCAAAATATTGACTTTAAATGCTGTTGGAATGGGAGTTGCACCTGAAAATACAATTTCACCAGCACAAGCTATGGCTTTAGCCAAAAGAGCAGCTATTGTTGATGCTTACAGACAACTTGGTGAAAAAATGTATGGTATTAGAGTAAATGCTAAAGATACAGTAAAAGATATGGTATCTAAAGACTCTACAGTTAAAACAAGAGTTATGGCATTAATTAGAAATGCTGAAGTTACAGAAGTTGATTATAAAGATGGACTTTGTCAAGTGCAGATGGAAGTAAAACTTGATGGAAGAAGATGGTATAGAATATTATCAGGTAGAGATTTTTAAATAGATATTAATAAAAATTTATTAGAATTCCGACTTTTATTTTTAGGAGAAAAAAGATGAATACATATTTTGAAACAATAGTAGATGGATATTTTAAAATTATTCCAGCAACAGATATGGGTTATTCTCATGATATTGGAAATAGTTTAGAGGATGTATCAAAAGCTATGGTAAATATTCAAGAAGAGTTAAGAAAAAAACATTTTAGTATAGAGATGTTAGATTGTTTTATGCTTGTACCAGACAATCATGAAAATTTAGTAAGAGTTGGAGTTTATAACCATTAATTTGGTTATAAACTTTGTAAAAAGGTAAAATAGATGGGAAGAGCATTTGAATATAGAAAAGCTGCCAAAATGAAAAGATGGGGAAATATGTCAAAAGTATTTCCAAAATTAGCTAGGGCAATCACAATTGCTGCAAAAGAGGGTGGCACAGACCCTTACTTGAACTCAAAACTTAGAACAGCAATTTTGAATGCAAAATCTGAAAATATGCCAAAAGATAATATCGATGCAGCCATAAAAAGAGCATTAGGAAAAGATGCTGAAGAGATGTATGAAGTAAGCTATGAGGGAAAAGGTCCTCATGGAGTACTCATAATTGTTGATTGTTTGACAAATAACACAACAAGAACAGTAGCAAATGTTAAAAGCTACTTTAACAAATGTAATGGTCAATTGCTACCTAATGGTTCATTAGATTTTATGTTTAAAAGACAAGCGGTATTTGAATTTAAGAAACCTTCAAATATGGATTTAGAAGAGTTAGAGCTATCATTAATAGATGCAGGGCTAGAATCTATGGAAGTTGATGAAGATACTATTTATGTTTATGGAGATTATACTAGTTTTGGTACACTAAACCAAGCATTTGAAGATTTGAAAATAGATATTACAAAAGCAAATTTACAAAGAATTGCTAATTCGCCATTAGAATTTAGTGATGAAGAACTTGTTGAAATTGATAAATTAATAGAAAAAATTGAAGATGATGAAGATGTTCAAGATGTTTTTACAAACATAGCTTGAATTTAAAATAAAATTTTTGAAGCAGCTACTATTGAAGCTGTTTCACTTTTTAGTATTAAATTAGATTCTATTCCTACTATTTTTTCTTTATTGAAAAGATTTAACTCTTCATCGCAAAAACCACCTTCAGAGCCAATAATAATAGTTTTTATCTGTTGATTTGTTATGTAATTTGTAGAAAAATTGAATACAAAACTATCTGGATACTCTTTTAAAAACTCTTTTAAATTTTTATACTCTTTAATCTCTAAAAGATTATTTCTACCACATTGTGTACATGAAGATATTAAAATATTTTTAACTCTCTCAAAATTTATTTTAAAATTGCTTTGACTCCTTTTACAGTAAATAAGTGAAATCTTTTCTATACCAAGTTCGTTTAAAAATGGTAATATTTTTTCAATATTTTTTATATCTATAACACAAAGAGCTACATGAAGGCTTTTTTTTGGTTTGAATGGGTACTCTTGAATCTCTTGTAAAGTGGCTATTGCCTCTTTTTTGTCAATTGTTTCTATTTTATATTTGTAAATATAACCATCTTGTAGATTGCTAAAATTTATAATCTCTTCAACTTTGTGTCTTCTAGCTTTAAATAGGTGATTGTATTGTTCACCAACGATAGTTATTTTAGTTGCTTTTGCCTCTTTTAAATATTCAAATACCATGTAAAATTCTTAAAATAGTTTTGAAACAATATAAATTAAAACTATGATAGAAAAATCAATCATATATATTTTTTTACCAAATGTTATAAATTGTTGTTGAATTTCAATCTCTTTTGTTGATATAGCTCTTAATATTTTATGTCTTTTTATCTCTAAAATGAATATGACTAATAGTC
>JACAEZ010000144.1 GCA_013388565.1 Campylobacterales bacterium
GAATAATATTTATATAAAATCTTGTAAAATGTTCCATATGATAAAAATAGTCATATTTAATATTATCCCTAACTGGTGGCATATTAAAAAATGATAAATTAAAAGAGAAATCATCTAATACTATATGTAATCTTTTAAAAACCGTTCTCATAATCTTAGCCAAAGCATTTATCTCTTTTACATCCATTTTTTCAATGGAGCTACATGAAAAAAGTGGAAATATCATAATTTCAAATGGAAATCTTGAGGCAAATGGAGCTAGTGCAATAAAAAGATTATTCACATCAACTACTCTCAAATTTTCTGATATTTCAAATTTAACCATATCATCTATTAATGCTCTGTTATGATTAAAATAATACTCTCTTTGTGTTTCAATCTCATTTAAAATTGCATTTGGAATAAATGGAGTAGCTATTATTTGGGAGTGTGAATGCTCCATGGTAGCACCAGCATTAATGCCATGATTTTTAAAGACTTGAATATACTCAAGCCTTACATCTTTTTTTAAATCATTAACTCTATTTGCAACAACAGTTAAATAGTCTAAAAAATCATCTTCACTAAAATCATACATAGCTTTTTTATGATTTGGTGTTTCTATAATAATCTCATGAGCACCAAGTCCAACATGTACATCATATATACCGTCTAAATAGCTTTTTTTAGGGCTTTCTATACTAACTGCTTTATATAAATTTGCAACTACTCTACATTTCCAATTACCATTTTCATCATTTAAACTAAATATCTCTTTTGGTGTTTTGTACTCACAACCTCTTTCAAATGGACAACTTTTTTCATTATCAGATAAAAAATCTATTTTAGCTTGATAATTATTAGGTCTAACAACTCTCTCTTTGGCTATTATTACCCACTCTTTTTTGAGCTTACAAAATCTATAAACAGACACTTCAAATCCTATTTTACACTCAATTTAAAAAACAGTTCAAACTGTTTTTCAAATTCATATTTGAAACCTACTGATAATGATTGATTTGTTAAATCAAAACCTTTTTCACTCTGACTAACACTATTTACAGCAAAAACAAAAACTTCTACATCTTTATTGCACTCTATAGTAATCGTTTTATCTGTATATTTATCTTTTATCTTGATAATATTAGATTTCTCATGAAACGATGTTTCAAACGGCTTTGAATTTATTGATATATCTTTTAAATTTGCAAAATGAAAATTAAACTCACAAATATAGTTCAATAAAATATTATCTTCACATTCAAAATTTAAAGTTGCAAGAATAGAGTTTTTTAATAAAGAGTACTGTTTAATTAATGTAGCTTTATTATAGCCATCACCATAAATCCCACCATCTCTGATAAATTTTATGTTATCAATAGTTGATGTTTTATCCAATAAAAATGGTTGATTTGCAAAATCTCCAAACTCTCTAAATCTATTTTTTTCAAAACTATCTATATTAAAAAATTTATCACTAAAATGGTCAATAAACGAGTTTTTAATATACCAATCAAATATCAAATGTTCTTTTAACTCATCTAAATTTTCAACTTTTATATTATGAATAGTATCAATACCTTCACTATGAATTACATCTACTTTAGGATTTAAAATCTTTTCATGATAGCTCTCATAATATCTAGTAAGTGTATTTTGAAGATTAAAACATCTATCTCTAAGGCTTAATTCTACCATTTGAGCACCACATTTTGAATCAAAATATGTTATCAAATCTGATGTGACAACTTTTACATCATCAAAACCATCATAATTAAAATCTTTTATTTCAAAACTTTTCTGCTCTTTTTGGTATCTTATATTTTCACAATTAATAATAAATCTATAAGCATTATCTCTTAAGTTTGGCAAATATAATCCACCAAATACTCCATGCCATAGCACATCATTTGTTTGAGATTTGAACATCTCATCTTTATAATCTTTTGATTTAACACTACTTTGTGCATAAGATAGTTCTATAGTCCGTTTATGAATTTTATTACTTTCATAATATTTTGTTAAAAAGTTTTTCCAAATAGAACCTTTTACAAAGATTTTTTCATCATCACTAAAACCATCATGAGACAATTTGCTTGAAATTTTTTCTAATAAAATCGCACTATCACTTTTTAAACTCCATTCACCCATCTCATAATATGATGTAGTTGGCAAATAGCATAAACCTAATGATTTTTGCGAATTAACAAAATCTTTATAAAGTGAAACTTTTATATTCTCTGATTCGCTTAGTTTTTCTAAAAACTCTTTTAACCACTCTTTTTCATAAACCCATTCATATGTTTTAGGCCAAATCCCAAATTTTTCACCATCATCATAAATTACAGCTGCTTCATTAAAACCTCTATTAAGAGAATTTAAATATTCAATAACACTAGTAGGTTTGTAAAATGGTAAAATATATCTCAAATGTTTATCAATAGGGAATATTTTTACCTGTTCTCCACCATCTTCTGTTATAAAATAACCTTTCAAATTCTCTTTCTTATAGCCTATAGATGTAAAGTGATAATCATCTACAATTACATATTCAATATCACACTTAACCAAATCTTTTATCAAACTATCATCCCAAACTCTTTCAGTTAGCCAAAGCCCTTTTGGTGTTTGATTAAAATTTTTTTTGATAAATGTATTCAATTTTTTTATTTGAGACACTCTATCATTTGAAGGTATTGCGCATAAAATTGGTTCATAAAAGCCACCTGTAAAAAACTCTATCCTATCTTGTTTAGCTAACTCTTTCATGATAGAAAAAAGTTCACCATCATGCTCTTTAATAAACTCTAAAAGCCAACCACTAAAGTGAACAGAAAATTTAAAAAAGGGATAGTTTAAAACCTCTTTCATGAATGGCTTATATGCTCTATTTATTGCATTAACTACAACTTCATTAAAATTATCTACTGGTTGATGACAATGAATTCCAAAAAGTAAATGAACACTACTCATATTTTTCCTTTAAATAAACCAATTTGATGAAAAATCACCATTTACATCGATTTCAATTTGACTATACATTGGCATAATTTGTATTTTTGATTGATAGTTGAGTTTAAAATAAAGTTTTATTTTACCTTCACTATTTATCATCTCTTTTAATATAGGAATTTTTAACTCCATATAATCATTACTGCATATCTCCATCAACTGCCCATTTAAAGATGGTTCTTTTGTAACTTTCAATGGATAAATTATATTTTCAAAACATATTTCAATGACACTTTGCTCTATCAACTGTTTTATCTCTCCTTTAAATGAGAAATATATATTTGATTTATCAAATCCATAATATATCTCATCTACAAAAAAACTACTAGAATCCATACTTGAAAACTCTCTATTCAAGTCAATTTTACCAGCACCCATCCACTCAAATATATTTGTTCTTTTTCCATCTATTACAGGAGATATGTAATTTTTTGGTCTTATATGAAACTGTTTTAATGTAGTAGCAGAATTGATTGGAATAAGCAACTCTTTTGGAATTTGTATATTTAAAAGTTTATAAACATTTATTAAATGTGTTCTAAAAAGTTCATCAAACTCTTTTGCAAAATATGTATAATGGTCATCGCCATACCACCAAAACCAATCACTCCCTTCAGCAATCATCAACTCTTTTTCTATTTTTATTTGAGTATCTTCTGAAACAGTATCTTTATATTTTTCAAAATCTTTTTTAGTTAAAGACAACAGTTCCCATGCCAAATTATCTTCACTATGCCCTACCCAAATACTAAAATCACCATTAATCCAACTTCCACTTTTAATACTATTTATCTCAACAGAAGTCAATTTTTCAAATACTTCACTAAATGTTACACATTCACACCAATCAAGCTTTGATAATTTCAAATACAATTCATCAAAGAAAGGTTTTGCATTGTTTCTATAATACTCCCATGCATTCTCTCCATCTAATATAATAGGAATAACAATATCCCCACCATATTTTTGATAAATATCTTGCAACTTTGATATAAAATTAACAACGGCATCAGATTCATTCCAATTACTATAAACAAAACCTATTAAATCACTTAACTCTTTATCTCTAAATGCCATATGTATATTTCCATACTCTGTTTTTATAGAGTATGGTTTATACAAATTTGTTTTATCGTAAGATTTTAATGTTTTAAAAAGTATATCTTGGTCACTTAAACACCAATTCAAACCCTCTTTTTTAAATAAACTCACACTCTCAAAACTTACAGAACCTTCAGAAGGCCAAAAACCTTTTATATCAATATCTAAAGAATTTTTAAAGTAATCAATAGCATTTTTTATATGCAAAGAGGCATCATCTTTAAAAGTAGTACCAATTTTTGGCAATGCACATCGCATACCAGCATCTATAGCACTATTTATATCTATAAGAATTGGAACTATAGGATGGTAAAAAGGTGTAGCAGAAATTTCAATTTTTTTGGATTTATGTAAAGTTATATAGTATGGAACAATGATTTTTATAAAATTTGATAATTCAATTAACAGCTCAATTTTTTGATGATGTGTAAAATTTGAACCTTGATTTATTAAAGATTTAACAACATTTGAATTAACTCTCAAATATTCACCACACCATGAAAGTAAAAACAGAATTTGTAAATCAAGTAACTCTTGTTTATTAAATATATCTATAATAGATTTATCTAAAGTTGTACTTTTTTTATTTAGTAAGTATTGATAATATGGAAGTCTAGCTATTTGATTTTTTTCATTTGAACTAAATAAAAAATTTATCAAAAACTCTTTTTCATCATTTAAAAGTAAATCAACATCTTTTTTTAACAATTTTATCAATTTATCATCAACATCTATTGACTCATACTCTTTTAATTGGATTAAAAGAGATGGTACCAAATTAAAAGTAGCTTTTATATTTGGATAACTGCTTAAATAATTTGGCATATCAAAATAATCTTTTATAGCATGAAGGTAAACCCAAGGCATCTTGAATTCACCTGTAATATCATCCTTATAATAAGGTTGATGCATATGCCATAAAAAAGATAGATAAACTTTACTCATAATTTTTTTAATCCTCTTTTCTCCACTCTTCAATTTTTTCTAAATAATCTTCTAAAATCTCTTTACCTTTACTATCATTTACAGCTTGAATATATAAATGTAAAGAGTCATCATGTTGGTCTGGTATCATTAAAATCCAATCTTTCTCATCTATCCATATTTTTACACCATCTAAATGAGAAGCCTCTTTGCCTTTTGAATTTTCAAGGAATTTTCTCATCATTTTACCTTTTAATGCACTAGGACATGGAACCTCTATTTGATTATAATAAAAATTATCTATACTTTTTAATACACTATCCATATTAACATGATTTATAGCCAACATTTCTACAATTTTTAAACTTGTATAAATTGCATCTTTACTGATTGAAAATTCACTAAAAGCATAATCACCTTTTGTTGAACCTATAAAATCAAATGATTTTAGTTGAGAAGCTTTAAAATTATTAAATTTCCCTCTATGTATCTCTAAATTAGTAAATTTATTATCCATAATATCTGGAGTCCATACTGACAAATAAACTTTTGACTGTTTATCACACATATTTAATAAAGATAAAATAGATAGTAATGCTAATTCACCTGTTAATACATCTCCATCTTTAGCAACTATCTCTAATCTTTGACCATTTGGATAAATCACAAAACCTATATCATAATCTAAACTTTTAACAATTTTCCCAACATTTTCTTGAGATTTTTTATATATTGTTGAGATTTTAGATAATTTTTTATCATCAATATAAGCATTTAATACAATATTTTCTATATCTAATTGATTTATAATATCTGGATAAACTGTTGATGTTGAACCATACAATAAATC
>JACAEZ010000153.1 GCA_013388565.1 Campylobacterales bacterium
ACCAACTTTTTTGAAGGAAATGTTGCAAATTACTCAAAAGGAAGCTTAAACTTTGAAGATGATTTCTAAAAAACTGTACTCATTACAGTTCAAAACAACAGAAAATTTTAATAATAATCTATTACATTTGCTTTCACTTATTCAAAAATGTTCAAATGATAGCATTATTTTAGCACCTGAAGTGTGCTTAAGTGGATTTTGTTACGATAGAATGGATGAGGCTTGTGAAGTTTCTAAAAAAGCAAAAGATAGATTGAAAAATGAGTCTATTGGTAAATCTATTGGACTTACTATGATAGAAAAAGAGGAAGATGGATATTACAACAATTTTTATATGTTTAGTGGTGGTGAGATTATTCATAAACAAGCAAAAGCAAAACTGTTTAAATTAGGTCAAGAACATCAATATTTTAAAGAGGGTAGGGTTGAAGATATAAAACCTTTTATTGTTGATGGTTTGAAAATCGGGGTACTAATTTGTTTTGAGTTGAGATTTATCAATTTATGGCAACGATTAAATGGGTGTGATGTTATTTTAGTTCCTGCTATGTGGGGAAGACCTCGAAAACATAACTACGAAACACTTACAAATGCACTAGCTATAACTTTACAATCTTTTGTAATTGCAAGTGATAGTACAAATGATGATATGGCTAGTAGTAGCGGGATTATTACTCCATTTGGAAAAGATTTGAGACATGATACAAAAGAGATAATTTCGCATTTTGCAGATTTTAGTGAGGTTGATAAGGTTAGAAAATATATAGATATAAGCGAACATGAATAGTATTCAACAATCCAAAAACAGAAAACTAGCACAAGATATAAATAAAGTTTTTTCATTATCACCTGAATTGATAGAGGCTTTTTCAAATATTGATAGAGAGAGTTTTGTAACAAGCTCTTTAAAACACTTAGCTTACAAACTTGATGCACTCCCAATAACTGGTAGTCAATGGATAAGCTCTCCTTTGACTGTTGCTAAAATGAGCCACTATTTAGAGTGTAAAAGTGCTGATAAAGTGCTTGAAATTGGGTGTGGAAGTGGGTATCAAGCAGCAATTTTAAGCAAACTTATAAGACGAGTTTTTACGATTGAAAGAATTGAAAAACTGTTGAATGAGGCTAGAGTTAGATTTAAAGAACTTGGACTTTCAAATATCCACACAAGGCTTGATGATGGTCAAAAAGGGTGGAGAGAGTTTGCAAAATATGATAGAATTTTGTTTTCTGCATCAATTTTAAAAATTCCAGATGAGATTTTTGAACAACTTGATACAAATGGAATTTTGATAGCTCCTATTGTTGTTGGAAACAAGCAAATTATTACAAGATATACAAAAAAATCTGACAAAATTGTTCAAGAAAATATCGAAGAGTGTAAATTTATAGAGGTAAAAGATGGAGTTATTAGAGGTTAAATCTATTTTATTTGTATGTTTGGGAAATATTTGTAGGTCTCCTATTGCTGATGGAATTGCAAAAGAGCTTATAAAAATTCATTCATTTGATATATTAATTGACTCTGCTGGAACTGGAAATTATCATATTGGCGAAGCTCCATGTGAGAGGTCGCAAATAGTTGCTTTGAAAAATGGAGTTGATATATCGACTTTAAGGGCTAGACAAATAAACAGTAGAGATAAAGAGATATTTGATTTAGTTATTGCCATGGATAGCTCTAATTATACAAATTTAAAAAGAGTTGGATTTAAAAATCTTTTTAAATTGGGTGATTTTGGGTTTGATGGTTTAGATGTGCCAGACCCATACTTTTTTGATGGAATTGATGGCTTTGATAAAGTATTTGACATGATTGATGTTGGAGTAAAAAATATTTTTAATGAAATTTTAAAAGGTAAAAGATGACAAAAATTGGAGTTTTGACTGTATCAGATAGAGCTAGTGCTGGAATTTATGAAGATATTTCTGGAAAAGCGATAATTGAGACACTAAAAGAGTTTTTAAAAACAGAGTTTGAAGTGGTTTATAAAGTGATACCAGATGAACAGGAGTTGATTGAACAAAAATTAATAGAACTTTGCGATGAGGATAGATGTTGTTTGGTTGTAACAACAGGCTGTACAGGTCCAGCACTTAGAGATGTTACCCCAGAAGCTACTGAAAATGTTTGTCAAAAAATGTTGGCAGGTTTTGGCGAACAGATGAGAGCAGTTAGCTTAAAATATGTTCCAACGGCTATTTTATCAAGACAGACCGCAGGTATTAGAGATAATTCATTGATTATAAATCTACCTGGAAAACCAAAATCTATAAAAGAGTGCTTGGAGGCGATTTTCCCAGCTGTACCATATTGTATAGATTTAATTGGTGGGGATTATTTAGAGACAAATGAAGAAGTTATAAAAGCTTTCAGACCAAAAGGCTAAATTTTCAAAAACCGAACTTTAACAATTCAGTAAAGTTCGATTAATATTTATAAAGGTCTCTTAGATATGAAACAACCTCTTGATTGTCTTTAAATTGTTGTTGTCTGTTTTTTAAACACTCTTTCCTTTCTTTTAGATGGTAATTTTTAACATCATTTGAAGATGATATTTTTTTATCACTATATTTCACGAAAACTCCTTTTTTTTAATTTGAAATGTTATATAAATTTAATTACATACACATATCATGCAATAACAGTTCCACATTTTTTAATGTGTAACATAACATATATCGTTTACTTTTCATTTACCTTTAATTTCTTAAATATTTACAAAAGATAGTTATAATTTTAAAAATAAAACTTTTAGGAGATTGTCATGAAAAGAGCAATTATATTATCATCAATGTTGGCTTTGAGTTTGTATGCTATAGATTTGAAAGATGCACCTAGAGATTTTAATAGAGTTATGCCAGAAAATGGTGCGGTGCTTTCATATTATGAAGCGATAAAAGATGCAAAAAATTGTGTTGTAAATATATCTACAAAAAAGACTATCAAGCAAAAAGGTCTTGATATGGATTTAAATCAATTACCACCGCTTTTTCGTGAATTTTTTGGTAAAGATTTTCCATTTAATATGCAAAATATGCCTAAAAATAGAGTTCAAAACTCTTTAGGTTCTGGAGTTATTGTTTCAAAAGATGGGTATATTATTACAAATAATCATGTTGTTGAAAATTCTGATGAAATCATTGTAACTCTTAGCAATGATACAAAAGAGTATAAAGCAAAACTTATAGGTAGTGACCCAAAGAGTGATTTAGCAGTTATAAAAATAGATAAAAAAGAGGTTGATTATATAAAATTTGCAGACTCTTCTTTGCTTAAAGAGGGTGATATTGTATTTGCAATAGGAAATCCATTTGGAATAGGGGAGTCTGTTACGCAAGGAATTATTAGTGCGATTGGTAAAAGTGGCATGGGAATAAATGAGTATGAAAACTTTATTCAAACAGATGCTTCTATAAATCCTGGAAATTCTGGTGGTGCATTGGTTGATAGTAGAGGTGCATTGGTTGGAATTAATACAGCTATTATTACAAAAAGTGGTGGAAATGATGGGGTAGGGTTTGCTATTCCTGCAAATATGGTAAAAAATATTGCAAAAAGTTTGATAGAAGAGGGCAAGGTTGAGAGAGGATTTTTGGGGGTTAGCATCGGTGATTTGAGTGAAGATTTAAAAGATTTTTACATCAATAAATCTGGTGCTTTTGTTCTTGATGTAGGTGAAGATACTCCAGCAAGTAGAGCTAAACTGCAAAGAGGAGATTTGATTATTACTATTGATGGACAAAGTGTAAAAAGTTCAAGTGAACTTAAAAATATAATTGGTTCTAAAAAACCAAATGAAAATATTGAAATAGAGTATGAGAGAAATAAAAAAATTCATAAAACATCTCTAAAACTTGATTCTCAAGAGAAGTCTCAAAGTGCTGGAATGTTTGTTGATGATATTGTATCTGGACTTGAGATACAAAATTTAAATGATAATTTAAGACAAAAATTAAATTTACCTAAAGTTTCAAAGGGTGTTGTTGTAACAAATGTTAAAGATAGCTCTACAGCTTCTGAACTTGGATTTATGGTTGGAGATTTGATTATTCAAGTTGATACTATTGCAGTAAATAATATATCAGATTTTAAAAATGCTATGAAAGAAAGTGGTGGTAAAAAAATTGTCTATATCCAAAGAAAAGGCATTGTTTATGCACTGGTGATAAAATGATAAATATTTTGATGATAGAAGATGATTTTGAATTGGCTGAAATTTTGAGTGAGTATTTAAGTAAATTTGCTATGAATGTAAAAAATATTATAGATATTCATGAAGCATTGAGTTTAATCAAAAGTGGTGGTTTTGATTTGGTCATTTTAGACCTATCATTACCATCAATTGATGGGCTTGATGTTTGTTTAGAGATTAGAAAAATTTCTGATATTCCAATTATTATCTCTTCTGCTAGGTCTGATATTACAGATAAGGTCATTGGGCTTGATAGGGGGGCTGATGATTATTTGCCAAAGCCTTACAATCCAAGGGAGTTGGAGGCTAGAATAAAATCTATATTAAGAAGGCATAAAAAAACTATAGAAGTGTCTCCTAAAAAAGAGTTGTTTAAATTAATTGAACAGTCAAGAGAGATATATTTTAATGGTGAATTATTGCATTTAACAAATGCAGAGTATGGAATTTTGAGCTATTTAGTTAAGAAAAAAGGGGTTGTTGTATCAAGAGAAGAGATACTTTATAATGTGCTTGAAATTAGTGAAGATAGTTCATATAAGAGTATTGATGTGATTATTGGACGGATTAGAAATAAGATAAATGATGTAAAAAATCCAAAATATCTACTGTCTGTTAGAGGTATTGGATATAAATTAGTCTCATGATAAATAAGAGTTCAATATTTTTAACAGTTAGTTTAATATTTTTAACAGCTTTAATTAGTACTTTGTTTAGTTTTATATTTTATGTTAAATATGATTTAGATGTTTACAAAGAGAGACAGGAACATAAATATTACAAAATTACAAAGAATGTCATACCTCAATTTGGTTTTTGTACAAATTATGATGAATTTTCTAAGCAATTATTAGAATTTAATTTAGTACCTATAACAGATAAAAAAATTGCTTATGAAGTTTTGCAAAATTCAACTATTGTATTAAAAAAAATAACACCGTTTGGTTCAATATTTTTAGTTGAATTTAAAAATAGATATTTTATCTATATTCAATCAGCAACTGGAAATTTTTTATATCAAGATGAAGAGTACCAATTTTATAGATATTATCTACTTGGTGTTATCTTTTTATTTATAGAGCTCATTTTAATATTTGGATATGTTTTACTGATTAAAAGATTGAAGCCTCTTAAAAATTTAAGAGATGAGTTAATAAAATTTGCAGATGGTGATTTGAGTGCTAAAATTGAGATAAATCAAAATGATGAAATTGGTGATGTGGCTAATGCTTTTTCATATTTGACAAAGAGAGTAAATGAGTTATTGAATTCAAGAACACTATTTTTAAGAAATATAATGCATTAGATAAAAACTCCAATAACGAAAGGTAAAATCGTTGCAGAGATGGTTGATGATGAGAAAAATAGAGATAGATTAATATCTGTATTTGAAAGACTTGAAAATATTGTTTCAGAATTTGCAACTGTTGAAAAATTAACATCAGGCTTTTATGTTACAGATTTGAAGCCATATAAACTGAAAGATATTTTAGATGAAGCAATTGATTTGACATTTGCAAATAAAGATAACATTAAATTTGATATAGAAAATTTAGAGTTAATTGCAGATTTTAGACTTTTTTCTATAGCTATTAAAAATTTAATAGATAACGGAATTAAGTATTCAACTGATAAACAGATAAATATAATTTGTAATAAAGAAAAAATTATTTTTGAAAATAGAGGCTCTAAACTTCAGCATGATTTAAAATATTATTTAGAACCATATACAAAAGAGGGAACAAAAAGCGAAGGGTTTGGATTAGGACTTTATATTGTCGATTTTATTTTAAAAATTCATAATTACAAACTTTCATATACTCATGAAGATGATAAATCAAAATTTATAATTGATATTATTAATTTCTAAATATGCTTAAGCATACATATCTATATTAATACCTTTTTGAGACACTTCAGCTACCATATTTTTTACACTATTATTATCTACTTGTGAAGGTGACTGCATTATAGAGCCACCTTCTCCCATCCCATCTATTAGTTGCATTGCTAAATCTTCCTGTGTATTAATTGCTTTTTTTAAGGCAAAAACATTAGCACTATTATTTACCATATTATCAATATTTAACATCTCAATACCTTTATAATTTTTATATATTTAAATCGACAGATTTAACTTTTTAAATACTATCATTAGTAATATTTTCTTGCATCAAATTACTTTTCATCAATAAAAAACTATTTAATGCACCAATATAAGCTTTTGCACTTGCCATCATAGTATCGATACTCAATCCATGACCGATTACAGCATGTTTTTCATCAAAAGCAACTTTTACTACAACTTTTGCCAATGCATCTTTACCTTCGCTAACTGCTTCAACTTTATAATCTTTTAATATACCACTAAAACCACTTATTCTATCAATCACTTTAAATATAGCATCAACTGTTCCATTTCCAATCGCTGCATCTGTTATCTCTTTTTCTTCATTTTTGATTGTTGCACAAGCATAAGGTACACCATTTGATGAATCACTAACTTGTAAATTTATTAATTCATAGATATTTGGAATAGTTGTAATTTGTTCTGAAACAATCATTCTAATATCATCATCATAAATCTCTTTTTTCTTATCAGCCAATATCTTAAATCTACTGAAAGCATCATTTAAATCTTTATCATCTAACTCAAATCCTAAAGATTCTATTTTTTGTTTAAATGCATGTCTTCCAGAATGTTTGCCTAAAATAATAGAATTTTTATCTAAACCAATATCTTCAGCTCTCATGATTTCATAAGTTTCTTGACATTTCAACATACCATCTTGATGAATACCACTTTCATGAGCAAAAGCATTTTTACCTACAATAGCTTTATTTGGTTGTGGTTCAATTCCTGTAATTGTAGCTATTAATCTACTAGATGGATAAATCTCTTTTGTATTTATATTTGTTTTCATATCCCCAAATATGTCTGACCTTGTTTTTAATGTCATGACAATCTCTTCTAAAGCAGCATTTCCAGCTCTTTCGCCTAAACCATTAATTGTACACTCAACTTGTCTTGCACCATTTAATATACAAAATAATGAATTAGATGTAGCTAATCCCAAATCGTTGTGGCAATGTACAGATATAATAGCTCTATCTTTTACAAAATTAGATAATTCTTTAATAATTGAACCCATTTCATGAGGCAATCTATATCCGACAGTATCAGGAATATTTAATGTTTTGGCTCCTGCATTAATGACTTCATCTAAAATCTCTTTTAAAAATGAGATTTCACTTCTTCCAGCATCTTCACAACTAAACTCTACATCATCTGTAAATAATTTTGCATATTTAACAGCATTTACAGCCCTTTTTATAACTTCATCTGGTTTCATTCTTAATTTATGTTCCATATGAATTTTACTTGTTGCAATAAAAGTGTGAATTCTTCTATTTTTTGCATCTTTTAAAGCATCTGCTGCTGCTTTTATATCATTTTCAACAGCTCTAGCTAATGAGCAAACTATAGATTTATTCACAACATCACATATTCTTTTTATTGCATCA
>JACAEZ010000209.1 GCA_013388565.1 Campylobacterales bacterium
ATATTCCAAACGAGGCTTGGCAAAATCTCCATGGTTGCAATGAAATACTAAATGAGAGCTATCCAAAAGTGATAGAGGAGATTTATGAAAGCTATTTAGTAGCTGGTGCAAATGTGCTAAAAACAAACTCATTTGGAGCTTTAGGCTGGGTTTTAGATGAGTATGATATTTCTCACAAAGCTTATGATTTAGCATATTTAAGTGCAAAATTGGCTAAAAATCTAGCTTTAAAGTACCATTCAAGCGACAACCCACGATTTGTAACAGGCTCTTTAGGGCCTGGGACAAAACTACCATCATTAGGGCATATTGAATATGATGAGATGTATGAAGGGTACAAACTATCAAGCATAGCTTTGATAGATGGTGGAGTTGATAGTTTTTTAATAGAGACTGCTCAAGACCCACTTCAAATAAAATGTGCTTTAAATGGGATATTTGATGCCATGAAATATAAAAATGTCAATTTGCCTGTTATGGTTTCTGCTACGATTGAGTTAAATGGTACGATGTTGATAGGTACTGATATTGGGACACTTTATACGATTTTAGAGCCGTTTGATATTTTTTCAATCGGGCTAAATTGTGGAACTGGTCCAAAAGAGGTAAAAAGACATATAGATATACTTTCGCAACTATCGAATAAACCAATATCCATTCACTCAAATGCTGGACTTCCTGAAAATAGAGGTGGGCAAACATACTATCCTATGCAACCAGAAGAGTTTGCCACTTTGCAAAGTGAGTTTTTAAATTTTAATAATGTTTGTTTACTTGGTGGATGTTGTGGCACAACTCCAGAACATATAAAAGCACTAAAAGCAAAAGTGCAAAACAGACTACCCAAAAAAGCATCTCCAGAGTATCAAAAATCATTAGCTTCACTATTTCAAACAATCTCACTAAAGCAAAAACCAGCACCACTTTTGATAGGGGAGCGGTCAAATGCAACTGGTTCAAAAGCTTTTAGAGAACTACTGCTAAAAAGCGATTATGAAGGGGCTTTGAGTGTTGCACAAGAACAGGTAAAAGCGACTGCTCATGTGTTAGATGTGAGTGTTGCATTTGCTGGACGAGATGAATTTCGTGACATGAAAGAGGTGATAAAACTATACTCTCAAAAAATCCCACTTCCGCTTATGCCAGATTCTACCCAACTAAATGCACTTGAAGTAGCACTTAAAAATATCGGCGGAAGAGCTATTATAAATTCTGCCAATTTAGAAGATGGGATTGAAAAATTTGATAAAGTTTGTAGTTTGGCTAAACGATATGGTTCGGCTTTGGTTTGCTTGACTATCGATGAGAGTGGAATGGCAAAGACAAAAGAGAAAAAAGTAGAAATAGCTAAACGAATGTATGAAAGAGCGGTAAATTATCATGGATTGAGTCCTGCTGATTTGGTTTTTGATGTTTTGACTTTTACAATTGGAAGTGGTGATGAAGAGTTTTTTACAGCTGGAGTTGAGACGATAGAGGCGATTAGAGAACTACATACTATCTATCCAGAGTGTGGTTCTACTTTAGGACTTTCAAATATCTCATTTGGGCTTGATAAAAATGCAAGAGTATTTTTAAATTCTATATTTTTATATCATGCAGTTGAGGCGGGACTAACAACTGCTATCGTAAATACGGCACATTTACTCCCTTATCACAAAATCTCAAAAGAGGATATTGAAGTTTGTGAAGCTTTGATATTTAACCATGAAAGAACATCTAAGCCACTGTTTGATTTTATAAACCACTTTTCAAATAGAGTTGTTGAAAACAAAAGTGATGAAAATTTAGAAAACTTATCAGATGAAGAAAAAATCAAAAAGTATCTGCTTGATGGCGAAAAAGATAAGATGTTAAAACTACTAGCCACTGCAAAAGATACAATCGCACCAGAAAAGATTATAAATGAGATATTGATTGATGGTATGAAAACGGTTGGAGAGTTGTTTGGAAATGGGCAAATGCAACTTCCATTTGTACTTCAAAGTGCGGAGGTCATGAAGTCATCAGTTGATTATTTAAATCAATTTTTAGAAAAAAAAGATAGTCAAAGTCAAGCAACACTTATTTTAGGGACTGTAAAAGGTGATGTTCATGATGTTGGTAAAAATTTAGTTGATATTATTTTGTCAAATAATGGCTACAAAGTGGTAAATATCGGAATAAAAGCGGACATTGAAAAATTTATTGAAGCACTTAGTGAACATAAAGCAGATGCGATTGGCATGAGCGGACTTTTAGTAAAATCGACTCAAGTCATGAAAGAAAACCTAATCGAATTAAAAAATAGAGGTATAAATGTGCCGATACTTTTAGGTGGTGCAGCATTAAATAAAAAGTTTGTAGATGAGTATTGCCGAACAAATTATGACGGAGCTATTTTTTACTGTAGAGATGCCTTTGATGGATTGAATGCCATGAACATGATAGAAAAAGGGGAGCTTGAACATTTACCAACAATCGAAGATAAACAAGATGTTTTTGAAGAGAGTTTTGAAGATGTGGTTATCGATGAAAAAGATATTGTAAAGCCTAAAAGTGTTGAAATTCCAAAAGCTCCATTTTATGGAAGATTTGTTTTAGAGTGCGATGATTTTATAAAAAATATCTCATTTGATTGGCTAAATCACAGAATGCTTTTCAAACAACGATGGGGGTACTCGAAAAAAAATCTTAGTGAAAGTGATTATAATAAGCTTTTAAATGAAACTATCATGCCAAACTTTTTGAGACTAAAAGAGCTGTTTTTAAATGAACTTTTTCTTCCTACTATCATTTATGGATACTATCCATGCATTGCAAAAGATGATATTTTATACATTTTTGATGAAAATTATAAAGAACAAACTCCAAACATTGAAAAAGCTATCCATAAAATAACATTTCCAAGGCAAAGAAAAAAACCGCATAGAAGTGTGGCTGATTATTTTTCAGATAAAAAACTTGATGTTGTAGCTTTTAGTGTTGTAAGTAGTGGGCTTAAACTTAGTGAATATGAGAGTAAATTATTTAAAGATGGGCTTTATCATGAGTACTATTTAGTTCATGGATTGGGAGTTGAGTTAGCTGAAAGCTTAGCTGAAATCGTGCATAAAAAAGTAAGAGCTGAACTGAATATCTTAAGAGGCGAAAGAGATAGTTTAGATGATGTAAAAAT
>JACAEZ010000134.1 GCA_013388565.1 Campylobacterales bacterium
GCTCATTTTAGAAGTGATTTTTTAGAAAAAGATAGCAATTTTGAAAAACACTCATTTGTTAGATATTTAAACAAAGATTTTTTAAAAGTTGAGTTTGCATCTAAAAGTAGTGTTGGTGGATTTTTTGACAAATTTAAAAATTTGTTTATTTAAATTAAAAGGAGTGTTCATGGCAAAAATTATGTTTAACTTTAGAAATGATAAGGTTATGTTTTACTTGGCTAAAAAAGATTTAGAGGAGCCTGTTGTAACTGTTGAGTTTGATACAGATGAAAAATGGGGTGGTAAAATTGAGATTGGCAATGGAGAAATTTGGGAAGTTGAACCGATTGCTAAAAAATTTCCTGTAGAGGTAAATGCTAAAAAATTGTAAGTTATGTAATGATTGTTTGGTAAAAGCCAAACAATCAAAAAGTAAGCATAAAAATAAGCCGAGTTCTGTCGAGGATGACTATTTATCTAAACTCGTCAAATCACTTTGCGGTTATAGCGAAGGGTAGTAGTGTGAGACAATAACCACCCCTTCTTGCTGCCGATTAGGTTTACAAAGCAGTTTTGATTGCTCAAAACTCTGGTATGCTCTTACCACACCGTTTCACCCTTACCATAATGAAATGGCGGTCTGTTTTCTGTTGCACTTGCTCTCATTTTACAATGGCCATCCGTTAGATGGAATCGTGTCTCACTGCAGCTCGGACTTTCCTCTTGAAGGTTTTTCAAGCAGTCATCTTTTTATGCTTGATGAATTGTAACTTTTTTTTACTTATAGTGCTTTAAATTCTAAATTTTGGAAGTGTTAAAGAGAGTGCTTTTAAAGCTATTTGATATTTTTCTTCTAGTGGTTTGTGTAAATTTACTAAATTCTCTTTTCTTTTTTCTTCAAGTTCAAGCTTTTTGGTCAAATTTTTTATCTCATTTTCAATAGATTTTATTTTATTCTCTTCTAACTCTATCTTCTCTTCTATCTCTTTTTTATTATCCTTGAATGTTTCACCACTTCTCATGATTTTTCTAAGTTCTAGTGATACACTTGAAAGTTGTTCTTGAAGTTCTTTTGAATCTTGTTTTTTGATATTCTCTTTTAATGTTAATATTTCTAACTTTAAACTCTCTTCTTTGTCTATATTATCTTTATGATTTTTAACCATCTCTATTATTGTGTTTTTAAAATCTTGAATTGTCTCTTTATGTTTTGCTATTTTTTCTTCTAGTTCTGTGATAGATTTTTTAAAATTATCAATAATTGCATTTGACTCTTTTATTTTTTCTAGTGATTGTGTTCTTGAAGTTGCTATTTGCATGATAGATATGTGGTTTAATCTATTATTTTTATTGTCAATAATCTCTGGAAGAGTAATTTTTTTATTATCCTCAACAATCGTATCACCACTATAAAACTTTACAAAATTTTCTGCATTTTTATCTTTTAAAACTAGAAGTTCACAAAGTTTTGTAGCGATTGTTAAAAACATTAATTCAAATGTTTCTCTAAATATATAATTTACCAAACCTTTAACAACATTAGCATCTTCGTTTATATATTTACTTATAGAATCACAAACAACAGATGTTAAAATTTCTATAACATTTTTGGCAAAATATCTATTATCAATGATAGTAAAATCTAACTTATTTGAAAATTTTTCTGTTAAATTATCTTTTATTGATTGTATATAGTCAAATTTTAAATATTTTTGTTTCAATAGCTCTAGTTCGTTTGTAGGAAGCCCTTCAAATCGTCTCTCTTTTAGAGTATCAACTGGTATAAACTTTTTAATTAATATCTTATCATTTAGATTTAAAACAACATCTCTAGGGTCTAAATCTAATATAGTTTTAATTGCAACTTTTAGTGAGTCTATATCGTTTACATGTTTAAGTAGTTCGGATTTTATGTTATTGTTAATGATAAAGATATTTTCATTTTGCTTTGTATTGAGTATCTCATCTTTATATGATTGGATAATCTCTTTTAATATAGAGTACTCTTTTTCAAGCTCTTCATTTATATTTTGATATTTTAAGACAATATTATTAGACTCTTTTATCAATACAAATAGTTTTACTCCAAAACTCGCAAAAAATTTGATGAAAGATTGTCTGATAATATCTTTTGAGTTTGCAATATCCTCTTTTTTAAACTCTTTTTCCAAAAAATGGAACAGATTTTTAGATGAACTTTTGTCAAAATATAAGTAAGAGTTATTAAATGCAAAGTTTTGGTTTAAAAAATATAAAACCCTATTTTGTATCTCATTTTGTATCATGAAATTATTTTATTATAGTTTGGCTTAATTGAGTTTTTATTACATTTTTAGCACATTCAAGTGCCAAATCTATATGGCTTAAAACATGTCGTCTGTCAAACTCATTAAAAAAGCCAAACCTCTCTAAATCTTTTTCTAAGTTACTGCTTACACCAGATAAAACAAGTGTTATATCTTTATCTAAACAGCTATGATAAAACTCCTCTAATGCATGAATGCCTGTTGCATCAATAACAGGTACATGTCTCATTCTTAAAATAAACACTTTTGGATTTGATGAAACTATATCTAACACATCTTTTAATTTGTCTGCTACACCAAAGAAAAAAGGACCATTTATCTCATAAATTTCAACACCATCTGGAATAACCTTTTTGCTTGTAGCATCTTTATCTTCAAATAGCTCTTTATCGCTTATATTATTTTCTAACATAAATTTTTATCCATGATAGTTGTTGTTTCTGTTATCCGTTTTATAAATAGTAGTGCAGCTAAAACAACACCAACTTGAACCGCTACAGTTAAATCAACTAAAAC
>JACAEZ010000210.1 GCA_013388565.1 Campylobacterales bacterium
CTTTTTAAAAACTTTTTTTGTAAAAAGTGCCGTTTTATCTCACAAGATACCTCTAAAATCACCTCAAAATATGGTTCTTTATATCTTGAAAAAGGGGTTTGAAATGTTTTTAAAAAACTTTCAGCTTCATAATCAATATAATACCCCTCTTTCAAAACCTCCACACTCTCAATAAATGAAACCCTCAAAAACTTAAATCCGCTATTTATCTCACTCAAAGTCAAACAAGCTAGATATAAATTGCCCTCCATGAAGACTATTTTAAGTGGTTTTATATTTTCTATTTTTTCATTATTAATACTATTATAATCAATATTTACATATTGTTTATATTTTATTGCATTTTTGAGTTTATGAATAACATCAAAATTTTCAAACTCTTCAAAAGGGTTCTCTTTTATCAAGTATGTATCGCTTATCTCTTTTTTGATTTTTGTCACAACTTTTTTATAGTTTGCAGGTAAAGTGTCGAAAAAGTTTGGATTTGTGATACTTATAATGTCTGCTAATTTTTCAAAATCATTCAACTCTTCCACATTTGCCAATAGATTTTTAGAAAAAATCTCTCTATTGATAGCCACAAAACAGCCTCTTTTAGACTTTTTGATACACTCTTTTCCAAAAATCTCTTCTAAATCATTGATATATCTTTGAATAGTTCTAACACTCACATCAAATCTACTAGACAACTCATTTAAACAAATCTCTTTCCCATCAGCCAAATCTTTAACAATCTCAAAAACCTGCAACAACTTCTTATCAGCCATCAAAAAACCTTTTATTTAAATTGAAAAATTAATATCAAGTATTATATTTGCATCTAAAAATACTCTTTTCATGACATACTACTTTTGATACTCTTATAATCATCTCCACCAAGCTCAAAAGAACCCAAAGATTTAAGTGTTTGAAGCTTTTTTGCTTTTTCTAAATCTTGCTCCAATTTTAAAAGTTCTTGATACCTCTCAAAACCTAAAACTACCCCAAAAGGCTTATCTCTTTTTGTGATAACAATCTCTTCATGCTCAATATTTGATAACAGTTGAATTTGTTGTTTTAATTTTGAAGTTGATATTTGTAGCATAAATTGTCCTTTTTGTACATTTGTCTAATTGTATAATTATATGAAATAAAAACCAAAATTTTGAATTAAATAGTTTTATGAACACTTTTTAATTCAATCTCTTTAATAATATTTAAAAAATCAACCTTAAAACGACATCTTGCAACTCATAAAGTTTTTTATAATCTATGCTACCCATTTTAACTCTTCAACTAAAAGAGGCATATCAAAAAAAATAGACCTCCGCAAAATTTTTTCTTTTAAATAAATAGTCACCGTTAAAAGATGGTATTTTAAAATTTTCAAGCAAGATTTTAAGCTCACTTTCACTAAACATTCTCAAATCTTCAAACAATTTCGTGCTGTTTGACAATATTTTTTCAAATAAAAACCCTTTTTTTCTAAAATCATCACCTCTTAATATATCTAAAATATCATTATCAGATATATCTAAATCCCAAAAACACTCTTTTTTAACTCTTTCAAAATCTATCATCAAAAAGCCTTTTTGTTTAAAACTTTAAAATTATCAAAAAACCATATTTTACAAACTTATTCATGTCAATTCTTTTAAAATTTATCTTTAAAGCACCAAAAATTTTATCTGTTTTTCTTGACAATGTGTGTCGTTTTAAAAATGAAAATTTTTAATTCAAAAAAATTTCATCAATTTCATAAGCTTTACCTAAAGTATAAACACTATCTTTTATCTGATAAATTCTCACATCATCTTCTTCAACATTTATCATCTCATCAATCAAACACTCAATTTCTATCAACTCTTTTTTTACACACTCAATATAAAAAACACTATATTGCAACCTCATAGCCAACTTTTCAAGCTTTTTAGCAAACCTAACAACCCTTTTTTCATCGGAAATATCATAAGTTATCAAATATTTACCCATTAAAAACCTTTAAAATTTAAACCTCTTAAATCGCCCAATCAAATTTCCATTCCCATCAATCAAAAAAACTTTCACATATTTAGCCAACCTAAACAAATCAGAAATATTCAAATCAATCTCTTTATTTATGTAAAGTTCTTTAATATTTACAAATCCAATCAAAAATTCCCCATTTTCACTACAAACATCGATATACCTCTCATCAACAACCACCTTAGAACGACCATCTTTTATCACTACTCTATACTTTTCGCGATACTCTTTTTGAAGTTGGCTATTATCACTTTTAAATCTTTCTCTTTTTCTCTCATAAACAGACTCAATCTTTTCCAAAGCTCTCTCCTTGCTTCAAATTTTAGATAAATCCCACCATTACTACTTTTTGAAAAATCCTCACTTGTTAAATGTTTATTTAAAAACTCACTTGCTACAAAATCATTTATATCACTTCTAAAAAACTCCAAAATATCGCTACTTAGTGCATAATGACTTCTAAAAGGTGTATGCAAATAGCTAATACTAGGCTCAAATCCAGCAATATAAAGCTTAGCCGTTATCGTGTGATAAAAAATAGTATAAATATAACTCATTAAAGAGTTCACAATATCAAGTGGAGGATTTTTACTCCTAAACCCTTTAGTTATATTTTTTGGAAAAATAGAAAAATATCTATCAAAATAGTTTTTAGCAAATCTCCCCTCAATGCTCAAAAGTTCTTCAATATTTAAACATCTCTTAATCTCTTCAACAAAAGGATAAATATCCAAATCAAAATCATACTTTTTTAAAGACTCTGCATGATTTGATATTTTTTGATACACGATAGATTTTGCAATACCTTGTCTATCTTCTAAAGCCCTATATTGAGATGCTTTCAAATCACTATTTTTAGCTATCAACGGTAAACACAACGAAAAATGTTTAGAATCTTTAGAAATAAATAAAATAGAGATATTTTCACGACTAAGTTTTAACATATCTTTAGAATTTACAACCACATCATCAGTGATAATAATCATCTCCAAAAGTCGCAAAGGAAAATTTCTACCATTTACTTTTAAAGAACTATTTTCAATCTTAAACCCACTATCAATTTTAGTAATAAAAGCTGTATTCATAAAATTATCTCCCCATTTTCGATAGTCAATCTTTTAGCCTTTCCAAAAAGCTTCACATTTTCAACGAAAAATTCAAAAATATTTATCTTATCTTCAGTTGGTTTTATCTTAGAATACAACACTTCAGCCAACCTATCCACCTCCATTTCATTTAAACACCCAATCTCTAAAACACTTTTTTGCCCACCCAAAGCAAAAGAGTAAGCAACTTTCCTCACTCTATAAAGTCTTTTAGGCTCACAAATATCATAAC
>JACAEZ010000211.1 GCA_013388565.1 Campylobacterales bacterium
AGCCATAGCAACTCTTTGCTGTTCTCCACCACTTAACTCTTGAGGATATTTATCAGCTTTGTGTGAAAGTTTTATATGTGCTAACAATTTTTCTGTTTGTGCTTCGCAAACATCATTAGAAAATCCAGCTATTAAAAGTGGTAGTATTACATTTTTTTTAACATTCCACTCTTTTATAAGTTTATAATCTTGAAAAACAATTCCTATATGTCTTCTAAGCAAATTTAATTTTTTATTATTTATTTTTCTTAAGTCCATTCCACAAACTTGCAAAAAACCATCTGTTAATTGCATATTTCCATAAAGAGATTTTAATAATGTAGATTTTCCACTTCCACTATGACCAGTTATAAAATTAAAACTTTTTTGCTCTATATCAAATGAAGCATTTTTAATAATAGCTTCATGATTTTTATATCCTAAAAATATATTTTTAGCTTCTACTATATTGCTCATGAAAGTATCTCTTTTATTCTATTATGTGCTTTTATTGTAGCAGATGATGCTATAGGAAATTTGTCAAAATATATGGCTTTATTATTAATAATCTCTATATATTTTGTTTGTGGCATATTGAAATCCCCCATAGTCACCTTTAATAGATAATCTTTAGTACCAATTTTATATAACTTGTAAAATGTAAGCAAAAACTCTTCCACATTTTTAGAATAGCTTGAAATTTTTTCTTCTAAATTATCTGTATTGACAAAAAAATCAAATTCAAAATTTGTAAAATTCTCTTTATTTTTACTTTCAAAGCAATTTTTAACTGTTAAATCATAAATATCTTTGTTAAACCTTTTCCATCTATCTTCATATTTACTAGATATTTCTATATCTTGATTTTTAAAAATAGATATATTTGCTCTATTTTGTGTAAGTGCAATTTCTAAACTATAATCAAAATACTCTTTTGAATCTGTTCTAAGTTCTAATGTACCATCTTTTTTTAATACCCGCAAAGCTTCATTTAAAAATGTTTCGCTAAAAACTCTTCTATGTGCTTTTTTATCCCATGGAACAGGAAAATGTACAAATATCTTTGAAGCAAGTTGTGATTGAAGTAGCTCTAAAAATATTCTTGCATCAAAATCTAAAATTAATACATTTGTGATATTTTGCAACTCTAACTGTTTTAACACTTTTTCTATAGATGTTTTATGTATCTCTATACCAATTATTAGTTTATTTGGATTTTGTTTTGCTTGATGTAAAAGATGTCTTCCACTTCCAAATCCAATTTCTATTAAGACATCTAAATTATTATTCCAGTTGTTTTTTAAAAAAAATTCAATATCTTTAAGGTAACTATTTTCTAAACTTTCATGAGGCATATTAATATTTAAATTTGAAAATATAAGTTCACTGTTTGTTACTTTATGATAACTATTTAAAGCTTTTATAATATATGAAATAGGAGAAATTCTTGTACTTTTTTCATACTTAATCAAATATGAACTTTTTTTAAATGTTTTTGTCAAAAAAAAGTTTTTATTTTCTATTGTCACAGCGATTAGTGATTCATGTTCAGAAACGGCTTCATATTTAAATTTTACACCATCTTGTAAAATAGGATAGTTAATGTTTTGTAAATTTGATAGTTTAATATGTGGCATGATTATCTTTTTGAAGGTTCAGATAGTTGAAATTCTGCTTCTGTTGACTCTTCTGAAACTATTCCATACTCATCTACACTCATAATAGCATATTTATATTTTACTCCAGGTGTTAAATTTCTATCTACAAATTTTGTATCTCTTATATTCGGAATTTTTTCTATTTTTGGTGAAAATATTGAACCACTTTTTTTAACAACTATAAAGCTATTTGCTCTTTTATCATTTAAACTCCATCTTACAATACAACTATTCTCATCAAAATTTACAGATGTAATTGTAGGAGCAGTTGGTGGTGCTAATGTAGTCCCCATGACAGCATTTTGTTGAAATTCACTCTCTAAACCATCTTTATCTACAACAGTTACTCTATAGTAATAACTTGCACCATCTTTATTTATATTATCAACAAATCTTGTATCAGTAGTTTTTGCAATGTATTCAAATCCTATTTTAAATGATGTTAAACCACGGTATATTTTATAGTATAGTGTATCACTGTTTGTAGTAGGGTTCCATGATAAAATAATCCTTTTTGGTTGATTATTTGAAATTGTAAGATTTTCTATTGTATTTGGAAGCGGTTTTGTAGTCGCTTCCAATACATCACTAGGAGGAGATTTTATATCATCAAAAGTGTAAGCTATTACTCTATATCTATATGTATAGTTATTTTTTAACTCTTTATCCAAATACTCTGCTAAAAGTCTATTTTCTACTTTTCCAACCTCTTTCCATTCGGTATCTTTCAAATCACTTCTTTCTATTATATAACCTTTTACTCTCTCGTTATTATGAGGTTTAAATATTACCTTTACTCTATTTGGTAAATTTGAGATAGCTTTTATTGCTACAACTTTTTCCAATGTTGGGACAGTTTTAATTTGTATAACTTCTGATGATTCAGACTCTTTATTTTCATTAGAAAATGTGGCTATTGTATAAAAATAAAGATTGTTTGGTTTCAAATTTCCATCTACATAATGGTTTGAATACCTATCATCTATTGTTGCGATTAACTTTGCAGGTTCATCAACTGTTGGGTCTTTTCTATAAATTTTATAACCTTTTACTTTTTGGTCATAAATAGTATTCCACTCCAAACCAATAGAAGTAATATCTGCTATATAGTTAATTTGTGCCACTTTTGGCAAATTAGGGTCAATTATCTGTTTTGGTGTAGTTGGTGAAGTAGTACTACAACCGCTTATCCAAAAAATCGAAACTATTGATAATAAAATCATCTTTAAATAGTATCTCATGTAAATACTCCTTATCAAAATTTTCAAATAGATAATTATTCATATCATCAAACAGAGGTGCTTTAAAATAGACAAGCTGATTTGTTGTTGGATGTATCAAATACAATAAGAAAGCATGTAAATAAACACGGCTGATTGTATCATTTTGGCTCTTAAAACCGTATAAACTATCCCCTAAAATATGCCTATTTAAGCTACTTAAATGAACTCTTATTTGATGTGTTCTACCTGTAAAAAGTTTGATAGCAATCAACTCTTCTTTCATATTTTTAGATAAACATAATTTTTTAAAAGCACTTTTTGCATATCTTCCATTTTCTACAATACCCATTTTTAATCTATTTGCAGGATTTCTATCAATTGGTTTTTCTATAATACAATCATCTTTTAACGGAGAATCAATTATTGCTAAATAGTATCTTCCCATACACCTTGATTCTAATTGTTTGGATAAACTTTCATGAGCTTTATTATTTTTTGCAACAACTAAACAACCACTTGTTTGTTTATCAAGCCTATGAACAATACCATGTCGTTCTTCACCACTTATAGTAGATAAAGATATTTGTTTATATTTCAACCAATCAACAAGCGTATGTTCTTTTACACTTGGTGCATCATGAACTGTTAAAAAAGGTGGTTTATTTACAACTAAAATATCATCATCTTCATGAATAATATCAACATTTATATCAATATTATCACCTTTTATATACTCTTTTAAAC
>JACAEZ010000119.1 GCA_013388565.1 Campylobacterales bacterium
ACATACTCTTTTAAAGATATAGATAAAAATATTTCAGATATTAGCTATCAGTTTATTATTATATCTATTGTCTCTTTGATTTTTACATCTGTAGCAGTTCTTTATGCCTTAAAGGTAATTATTAGACATCCTTTAGACGAACTTTTGAAAAGAGTATTTGATTTATCAAGTGGCGATGGGGATTTGACTCAAAGAGTAACTGTAAAAAGTGAAGATGAGATAGGTGAAGTTGGTACCTATATTAATAAATTTATAGAAAAAATTCAAAATACAGTTTTAACTGTTCAAAAAAATGCAAAAGAGACTGAAGATATTAGTTTAGATTTAAGTAAAAATGCTGAAAATTTATCTAAAAAAGCAAATGTACAAACAACCAAAGTTCAAGAATCAAGAGAGTTGGCTCAAAAAGTTGAAGTAGAACTGGATATTTCAGAAGAACTTGCCATAAGAACAGCTGAAGACAATATTGCCTCATTTGATTTATTGGAAGATATGAGTAAATCTTTAAATAAAGTAGTTGATGGAATTTTAGATGCAAGTAATCAAGAGTTTGAAATGTCTCATAAAGTTACATCTGTTGCAGAACAAACTGCTCAAATAAAAGATATTTTAAACATGATTAAAGAGATAGCAGACCAAACAAATCTATTAGCATTAAATGCAGCTATTGAAGCAGCAAGAGCTGGAGAGCATGGAAGAGGATTTGCAGTTGTTGCTGATGAGGTTAGAAAACTAGCTGAAAGAACTCAAAAAAGCTTATCTGAAATAGATGCTACAATAAGCATTGTTGTACAAGGTGTCATGGATGTAAGTGAATCTATGAATAAAAATGCTGAAAATATTAAAATGTTAAGTGAAGAGGCTGAACATGTAAAAAATAAAACAGAAGATTCAAAATCTAAAACACAAGTTTCTATTGAAACATCTAAAAATGCCTCTGCAAAAGCTGTCATGATTTCAAGACTTACAAAAGTATTGATGGAAAAAATGAATGACACTATGGAAATTTCTATAGAAAACCAAAATATTTCAGAGCATTTGAAAAAAATATCTGATGGCATGAATAGTGCAACTATAGAATTAGAACATGAATTGGAAAAATTTAAAGTTTAATCTTCTTGTTTAAAGTATCCCAATTTTTTGGGATACTCTCTCTATTAATATCTATCTTATACCCTTTTTTGTAAAATTTCAGAAATTTTTATACAAGGTAAATTTACATGAGTATCAGTGAAAAAAAATATTTTGAGCCACAAGAGATAGAAGATAAATATTATCAAATTTGGGAAAGTAGAAACTATTTTGAACCAAAAAATGAAATAAGTGATAAAACATTTTGTATCATGATGCCCCCACCGAATGTAACAGGAAGCCTTCATATCGGTCATGCACTTACATTTACACTTCAAGATATTTTAGTTCGATATAAACGAATGGATGGTTTTAAAACTCTTTGGCAACCAGGAACTGACCATGCTGGGATTGCTACTCAAAATGTTGTTGAAAAACAACTGCTAAAAGAGGGAACAACAAAAGAAGAACTCGGACGAGAAGAGTTTTTAAATCGTGTTTGGAAGTGGAAAGAGTACAGTGGCGGAACGATAGTAAATCAAATGAGAAAACTTGGTGTTACTCCTGCTTGGAGTAGAGAGCGATTTACTATGGATGATGGACTAAAAGAGAGTGTCAAAAAAGCATTCGTTGAGCTTTATCATGATGGCTACATTGTTCGAGGTAACTACATGATAAATTGGTGTACTCATGATGGTGCATTGAGTGATATAGAGGTTGAGTATGAAGAGCATAAAGGGCATATGTACCACATTCGATACTTTTTTTCTAATTCAAATGATTATATTGTAGTGGCAACTACTAGACCAGAGACATACTTTGGTGATACAGCTATCATGGTAAATCCAAACGATGAGAGATATAAACATCTAATCGGACAAAAGGTGAAATTGCCAATAATAGAAAAAGAGATAGAAATTATCGCTGATGAGCATGTAGATATGGAGTTTGGAACTGGTGTTGTAAAGGTTACTCCAGCTCATGATACAAATGATTATGAAGTGGGCAAAAGACACAATTTAGAGTTTATCACGATTTTCAATGAAGCTGGTGTGCTAAATCATCATTGTGGCGAATTTGAAGGACTTGAAAGAATAGGTGCTAGAAGTGTGATTGTGAAAAAGCTTGAAGAGTTGGGCTTTTTAGAAAAAATCGAAGAGCATACTCATCAAGTAGGGCATTGTTATAGATGTAAAAATGTAGTTGAACCGTATATCTCTAAACAGTGGTTTGTCAAAAAAGAGTTGGCTTTAAAAGCTATCGAAAAAGTAAATTTGGGTGAAGCGAAATTTTTTCCATCATCATGGAAGAACAATTATGATGCTTGGATGAGAGAGCTTAGAGATTGGTGTATCTCAAGACAACTTTGGTGGGGTCATAGAATACCAGTATTTTACTGTCATGATTGTGAACATGAATTTGCAACAACAGAAGATAGTCCAAAATGTTGTCCAAAATGTAACTCAACACATTTTCATCAAGATAAAGATGTACTTGATACTTGGTTTAGTTCGGCATTGTGGCCATTTTCTACACTTGGCTGGGGAAATAGTGAAAAATCGGCTGAAAAATATGGCATTGCTGATATAAAAGAGTTCTATCCAAACTCTGTATTAATTACAGGTTTTGATATTTTATTTTTCTGGGTTGCTAGAATGATGATGATGGGAACACACTTTTTAGGTGATGTACCATTTAAAGATATTTACCTTCATGCGTTAGTTAGAGATGAACATGGGCAAAAGATGAGTAAATCAAAAGGAAATGTAATTGACCCACTTGATTTAATTGGTGAGTTTAGTGCAGATGCTTTAAGGTTTACATTAGCATTTTTGTGTATTCAAGGAAGGGATATAAAAATTGGTAAACAAAGTTTAGATTTAGCAAAAACTTTCATGAATAAACTATTTAATGCAACAAAATTTTTGCTGATGAATGTTGAAAAGTTTGATGATTTAGAGAATGTAGAGGTAAAATCATATCTTGGTAAATATATGCTTAGTAGATTTAATAGATGTGTTAAAGAGGTGCGAGATAATTTAGATAGTTACAGATTTAACGATGCTACTTCAACAATCTATAAATTTTTGTGGAATGAATTTTGCGACTGGGGAATTGAACTTAGCAAAGCAGATAAAAGCTCTATAAATGAGTTAGGTTCAATTTTTAAAGAGTCCATGAAGTTGTTAAATCCAATAATGCCATTTATTAGCGAATATCTATATCATGAACTAAATAAATCAAATTTAGAGGAGTCAGAATCTATTATTATTCAAAAATATCCAACTGTTAATTTTATTGATGAAGCAATAGAACATGAGTTTGAGATTATTATAGATAGTATTGTTGCAATTAGAAGAGCAAAAGTTACTGTTGAACTTGCAAATCAAAAAATAGAAAAAGCTTATGTAAAATCAAAAATGGATTTATCAGCGGTTAAACATTTTATAGAGTTACTTGCAAAAGTTGAAAATATAGAGTTTGTAGCTGATAATGTAGAAAATTCTATAAAAGATATTTCCGAATTTGCAGAGGTATTTATTCCTGTTGATAAGATTGATTTGAAACCAATAGTTGATAGGCTTACAAAACAAGATGAGAAAATTCAAAAAGAGATAGATAAATTAAGTTCTATGATGAATAATGAAAAGTTTATTGCAAATGCACCAAAGCAGTTGGTTGAGGAAAATCGAGCAAAATTAATAGAGTTAGAAGAAAAATCTAGTAAAATAAAAGATGAATTAAAATCTTTAAGGAGTTAAAAGATGGATAGTTTAAATGAGGTTTTAAAATTTCAAGACGATGATTTTGAATATAATGATTATGAAGATGAGATAGATGAAGAAGATGAAATAACAGACCAAGAAGATGATGAAGATAATTACGATGATTACGGTAATCCAAATTATGATGAAGATGATTATGGATATGAAGACGAAGATGAAGATGATAGTTATGAACATGATTATTAAAAAATTGTAAATATAAATTAAAATTAATCATAAATTTAATAAAATTATCCCCAAATTTGATAAAAGGTTTCATCATGATAAAAGTTATGAGTGTTGATGATAGTTCTACTATTAGAAGAGTTATTAAAAATTCGTTGGGGCAACTTTTTAATGAGTATGAATTTGTAGAGGCGGGTTGTGGATTAGAAGCTTTAGAAGTATTAAAAGAACATCCAGATGTAGGTTTGATGTTTTTAGATATAAATATGCCTGGAATGAATGGGGAGCAGTTTTTAACACAACTTAGAAAAAATCCAGATTATAATAAAATAAAAGTAGTAATGGCTACTACAGAAGCTGAAAAGCAAACAGTTTTAAGAATGATGAAAATAGGTGCAAATGGATATTTGATAAAACCATTTAATCTAGCATCAATCAAAAAAGCTATTGAACCTATTGTGTCAAGAATGGGTATAGAAATTAAATAGTTAATGGAGAAAATATTTATGAATATAGTATCAACAAATGAAGCACCTCAAGCGATTGGATCTTATTCTCAAGCTATTATTATAAATAATATGGTTTATACATCTGGTCAAATTGCACTTAAAACTGATGGAAGTTTTTTAGATGGAGATATTAAAGAACAAACTAGTCAAGTTTTAACAAATTTATCAAATGTGTTAAATGCCGCTGGAAGCAGTTTAAATCAAGTCGTAAAAACGACAATATTTTTAGCTAATATGGATGATTTTTTAGCAGTAAATGAAGTATATGCAACTTTTTTTAAAGAGCATAAACCAGCTAGAAGTACAGTGGCTGTAAAAACACTTCCTAGAAATGCTTTAGTGGAGATAGAAGCAATAGCACATGTTTAAAATTTGATTAAATTAAATCAAGTTTAAACTTTAAAGTGTATAATTCCACTCTTAAAATCCGAAGTTTATTTAAATCAGTGTTAAGGGTTATGTAATGTATGCAATTATTAAAAATGGCGGAAAACAGTATAAAGTTCACGAAGGAGATTATCTAAATCTTGATAAAATGAGTTTAGAGCCAAAATCTACTATAGAAATTAGTGAAGTATTAGCTGTTAATGCAAACGGTGAGATGAGAGTTGGAACTCCGTTTGTAGCTGGAGCAAAAGTAGAAGCAGAAGTTGTCGTTGAAGGAAAAGATAAAAAAGTTATTACCTTCAAAAAAAGAAGAAGAAAAGACAGCAAAAGAAAAAGAGGTTTTAGAAGAGAATTTACAAGAGTAAAAATCACTAAAATTGCAGCATAATTTAAGGAGATAGTATGGCTCATAAGAAAGGGCAGGGTAGTACCCAAAATAATAGAGATTCTATTGGTAGAAGATTAGGTGTTAAAAAATTTGGCGGTGAATTTGTAAGAGCTGGTAATATAATCATAAGACAAAGAGGTACAAAAGTTCACGCTGGTAGAAATGTTGGACTTGGAAAAGACCACACTATATTTGCATTAATTGATGGTTTTGTTAAATTTGAAATAAAAGACAAACAAAGAAAACAAGTTACTGTAGTTCCTGCGGCATAATTTTAGTTTCACTTTTTTAAGTGAAACTAAATATCTTCATTTTTCTTCTTTAAGGCTTTAAAAAATGTTTATTGACAGTGTTGAATTAACTCTATCTTCAGGTCATGGTGGTGCTGGAAGTGTATCATTTTACCGTGAAAAATTTGTTCCACTAGGTGGTCCAGATGGTGGTGATGGTGGTAAAGGTGGTGATGTCTATTTTGTTGTTGATAACAATACTGATACATTATCTGAATTTAGAGGTAAAAATAAATTAAGTGCTAAAAATGGTGTACCTGGTGAAGGTAGAAAAAAATCTGGAAAAGATGGTGAATCTTTATACTTAAAAGTTCCTGCTGGTACTCAAATATATGATAATGATACTAATGAACTACTGTTAGATTTAGTAGAGAGCGGTCAAGTTGTTAAATTTTTGAGTGGTGGAAAAGGTGGTTTAGGTAATTGGCATTTTAGAAATTCTGTAAATCAAAAACCAACATATGCACAATCTGGACTTCCTGGAGAGACTAAACATATTAGAATAGAGTTAAAATTAATTGCAGATGTAGGATTAGTTGGGTTTCCTAATGTTGGAAAATCAACACTTGTTTCTGTTGTTTCAAATGCAAAACCTCAAATTGCAAATTATGAATTTACAACATTGACACCTAGTTTAGGAGTTGTTGAAGTTGGAGATTTTAACTCATTTGTAATAGCAGATATTCCTGGTATTATTGAAGATGCACATATTGGCAAAGGGCTTGGAATAGAGTTTTTAAAACATATAGAAAGAACTAAAACTCTACTGTTCATGATAGATGTTGCTAACTATAGGGATGTTGTAACACAATATGAAATATTAAGAGATGAGTTAGAAAAATTTTCTGCTACACTATCAAAAAAACGGTTTGCAATATGTTTAACTAAAAGTGATACTTTTGAAATAGATGTAGTAAATGAAAAAATAGATGAGTTGATAAACTATCTGAATTTACAATATATAAACAGTAATAATTATAAAATTAGTATGGATTATAAATATTTTATTCAACAATTAAGCTATGAAAGTAGTTTTGATGAAACTAAACCATATTTTATTTTACCTATTTCATCCGCTTCAAATTTTCATATTTCACAACTAAAATTTATGTTATTTGATTTGATAAAAGAGAACTATTGATGAAACGATTAGTGTTAAAAGTTGGAAGTGCAGTATTAACTGAATCTAATGCTCTATCTGTTGAAAGAATGAAAAATTTGGCAGAGTTTATAAGTTTGCTCATGAAACAGTATGAGGTTATTTTGGTTAGTTCTGGTGCTGTTGCAGCAGGTTATACCAAATTAAAACTTGATAAAAAAGAGGTTTCAAACAAACAAGCATTAGCAGCTATTGGACAACCGCTTTTAATGGGTAGCTATAGAAAAAAATTTGAACAATTTGATGTTGTGGTAGGGCAAGTACTACTCACTGCAGATGATTTTGACTCCAGAAAAAGAACAGAACATGCAAAAAATGCAATTGATGTCATGATAAAAAATGGTGTCTTGCCAATCATCAATGAAAATGATGTAACTGCAACAGAAGAGCTTGTCTTTGGGGATAATGACCAACTCTCTTCAAGAGCTTGTCTATATTTTGGAGCTGATATTTTAGTTATTTTGACAGATATTGATGGATATTATGATAAAGACCCAAGAGAATTTTTAGATGCAAAGCTACAAAAAGTTGTAAATGTTATAAATCCAGAACATTTAAATACTACTCCAAAAGCAAACTCAAATTTTGCAACTGGTGGGATAGTAACTAAATTAAAAGCTGCTGATTTTCTACTTAAGCATAATTTACAAACATATTTAGGTAGTGGATTTGATTTAAGTGATGTTAAAAGTTTCTTTTTAGATGGTGTTCATAAAAAAGGTACACTGTTTATACCAAAGTTAAACTCATGAATATAATATTTATGGGAACCTCTCTATATGCGAAGGTGATTTTAGAACATATATTAAAATGTGAAAATATAAATGTTTTAGCACTTTTTACTCAACCAGATAAGCCATCTGGTAGAAAGCAGATATTAACACCTCCTGAAACCAAAGATTTTTTAATAAAAAATAGTTTTAATATTCCAATTTATCAGCCAGAAAAATTAAGAGAAAAAGAGAATGTTGAGATAATTAAAAGTTTAAATGCTGATTTTATTGTTGTTGCTTCATATGGACAAATTTTATCGAAAGATATTTTAGAGATTGCTCCATGTATAAATCTTCATGC
>JACAEZ010000212.1 GCA_013388565.1 Campylobacterales bacterium
CCATTTGGGTATCTAACATCACCTAATCCCGTACCTAAATTTACATATTGATGTGTGTTATTGTCATTAAAATAGAGTCGCCAATTATTGATATTTGTTGTTTCATTAAAATATATCTCTATAAATTCTAAATTTCCAGCACTACCACCGCCGTTATAAAGCTCATTTACTGTTACATCTCTTATTTGTGAAGAAGGTGAAGCACAATCAAGCGGCATATCTGGACTTGGTGGAGAGTAACTTGTTCCGTCATCAGCTAATAATAAATTTATAAATAGCATTAACACCAAAATTTTCTTCATGACGCACCCCTTTTTAATCTATAACGATTTTTATCTGCTTTGCAAAACTCTTAAAATCATCTAAAAAATTTAAAAAACCAAATAACTTTTCAATGTCGATGGTTGTATATTCATGAATCAAAAGATTTCTAAGCCCTACAGATGATGAGAGTTTTTTAGATAATTCATGTTCTATATATTTAAATTTGCTTAATAGTTCCAAACACTCTTTGTATGTTTTTGGATTGCCTAAATTATATGTTGAACTGATTTTACATGATATATCAATTATGATTTGAATAGATTCAAACAAGCCATATCTAAGCTCCCATTCAAACCTTTTTTTCTCTTTTATCTGTTCGATTGATAACTCATTTTTTATCTCTTTAAGTATTAAAATATTCTCTTCAAGCTGTTTTAGTTTTTCCAAAATTTCCATTTTCTACTCTTTTTAAAAAATTTTCATTAAACATCTTTAAAGTTGGCTCAAAATCAAAATACCATAAAAAGCTGTTTGTTTTAAAATCAATATATAAATTTTCATCATTTAAAATAATAACTTCATTATTTGTTGTTATATTGTAAGATAGAAAAGAATTTTTTTTATACAACCCATTTAATATAACTAAATCAACTTTTTTATGCAAAATATCTTCCAAATTTATAACCAATTCACCAATTTCTAGCAACTCTAACTCTCTTTTTGTGTGGATTGCTATATCAATATCGCTAAAAAAGTGTATTTGTTTATTTACTGATGAACCAAAAAGAAGTGCAAAATTTATGAAATCGAAGGTTTTGAGATAGGCTTGAATATTTTCAATGTTCATTTTTTACTGTTTTCGAGTTCTGATAAGATAGTTTCTATTGTAGTTTTCAATTTTGGAAGATGTTCTCTCACAATTCCTTCAATTATAAGTTTATTTATACCTTCATAATCATGAGCTATATAGTTTCTAGTCCAGTAAGATTGATTAATAGGAAGTAAATTTTCATATTTTTCATAAAAATTTGATGAGAATTTCTTTTTTAATGTTTCGCCAATTTGAACAATACACATAAGTGTTGCATCATATCCAAGTTTTGAATTTAGTAATTTTTCTACAGACCCAAATTCATCTTTAAAACTAAATACATCATCTATTTTTTCCAAAACAAATCTTAACTTTTTAATATCGTTATACATAAATTCCCTCTTGTTTGATAGTTTCTTGAAATACTTTACTGTTACTGTCAATAGTAGCTAAATCTATATCGCAATCAAAAATCTTCTTCAACTCATCTTTTATATCTTCAAGTCTGCCAACAGCATAAAAACCAATATGCCTTTTTGTAAATTCTGGAGTTAAATCGTAAAGTATATCTATATCACTATTTTCATTTTGCTCATCTCTTGCGACTGAACCAAATATACCTTTTATGATGAAACCATCTTTTTCATAAAGTGGCTTTAGCTCTTTTAGTTTTGTTAAAATCTGTTGTTTGTTCATGATACATCTTTTATATATTCTTTTAAATAGTGTAAATGTTGATAGTAGATACTATCTAAAACATCATCTAGTGAACTTTTGAAATTTTCTGTATTTTGTAAGACTTTTATTAAAATTATTTTTACTTTTACTAAATGGTTTTGTACAATATCCCAAACCATATAAGGGTCTATTCCTCTGTAGTTGTGAGAAATTTTGTCTCTCATTTTGGCTATATTTTTCCATTCAAATAAAAAATCATTTTTTATATTTTCATCTATTTTTTTGACATCTTCGCCAATTGCAATTAATAAATTTACTGTTCCATTAAAATTTAATTGGCTGTTTGCAAAATAGAACTCTTCATAATCTTTAAATTTATCTGTATATTCAAAAATTTTCTCAATAACTTCAAGTATCGTAAATATATAAACTAAATTTTTTTCACTATACATAAATGATATCTTTTTTTGCTGTTTTATAAATCAAAGGGTTTATATATTTTATATTTACCAAATCGACTTTTCTATTAAGCTCTGTTTCTAGTAGATTTTCAATCTCTAAAAATTCATCGTAACCGATTTGTTTGCTATTTTGATAAAGTATATCTATATCGCTATTTTCATTTTGCTCATCTCTTGCGACTGAACCAAATATACCTTTTATGATAAAACCATCTTTTTCATAAAGTGGCTTTAACTCTTTTAGTTTTGTTAAAATTTGTTGTTTGTTCATGAAGGATACTATTTTAATCTTTTCTCTATCTCTTCGATAGGTATATTTAAATCTTTTGCTATTTTTTGAATTTCATGACCATTTTTTATAAGTATCAAAGCAGACTCTATAAACCCTTCATATATTCCTTTTTGGATACCTTTTTGCATTCCTTCAAACATTCCTTTTTGCATACCGCTTTCTATCCCTTTTTGAAATCCTATTTGTTTACCATCTTCAACACCCTCTTCAAATCCTAGCATATATGATGGAAGTTTTTGAACACTTATTTTAGCCTCTACCATTTTATTTTCCTCCTCTTTTATTATCTGTTGCAATCCTCTAAGCTCTGATATTGTTTCTAGTTTCAATATATAATTTTTATAACTATTTTCATCATTTTTGTTTAATTCATAAAGTTTGGTTAAAATTTTTTGTATCAATTCTCTTTTTTCATGCTCTTTTTTACATAAGATTGACATGATTATCATATCACTCTCATCACTTTGTAAAAATGGCTGACAATCTAACTCTTTCATATCTACTATTA
>JACAEZ010000182.1 GCA_013388565.1 Campylobacterales bacterium
CTTTTGTTGTAACAGTTAATTGCTCTTGAATAATTTTGAAATTATCTATAAGACTTTTACCAGTTTTTCCAAGTTCTGATAAAAAGCTCTCACAAGCTTTTTTCTCATACTCAACTTTCATAGCACATATAGATTTATCTATCATATTAGCAGAATTAACAAACCCTTTGTTTAGCCCTTGTCTATTAATCTTTCTAAAAAATCTATTTTCACTTGCAAATTTAACAGATGCATTTATCTCTCTTATAAATGTTTCTAGTTGGTCTAAAATGTTATTTAAATTTATTGCAAGTTCCTCTAACTCTTTACCACCTTGTATTTTTACAACTCTAGCTTCAAAATTTCCATCATTTACCACTTTCAGTATAGATGATGTATTTTCAATACTACCTTTTGTTATTTTGATATGGTAAAAAGCAAAAAATGCAATTGCTAAATTACATACACTAAACCCTACACTTATAATATTAAATCCTTGAGTTAATTCAAGAACTACCATACCAATCATGACCACTACAATGTGGGCATAATTGGCATAATGAATTTTAGAGAGAGAGGATAAATTCATCATAATCCAATCCTTTTTCTTTTAAAATATTTTTAAAATATGTTTCAGCTTCATTCACACCACCTCTTTTTTCTATATCAAGCAGTTTTGAGTAAAGCGGTTTTATTATATTTTCTATTACCTGTTTTTTTGCTTTTCTTCTAACAGAGTAATATCCTATTATTTTTCCATTTGTATCAAAAGATGGTGTTACATTTGCAAATACCCAATAACTTGCACCACTTTTTGCTAAATTTATAACATAAGCATTAATCTCTTTTCCAACTTTTATATAATCCCATAGCAACTTAAATATTAATTTTGGCATTTGAGGATGTCTTATGATATTGTGTGGTTTACCTATTAGCTCCTCTTCACTATAACCACTTAATTCAATAAACAGTGAATTCCCATATGTTATTTTTCCAGAAGTATCTGTTTTTGAAACTATAATTTTATTTTCATCAAAATCTAACTCACTACCATTTTGTACCACTATGAAACCTCCCTTGTATAATGCGACTTTTTATAAAATATTATATTAAATAAATTCTTAAATATCTTAATTAACTTCCCAAACTGTTCCGTTTGGTGTATCCATGATAGAGATATTTAAACTATTTAACTCATCTCTTATTTTATCAGCTTTTACATAATCTTTTGATTTTTTTGCTTCAACTCTTATATTTATTAACTCTTCTATCTTATTTTTCAATTCATTATCTATACCAAATTGAAAATAGTTATAAGGGTTCTCTTTTGCAACACCTAACACACTCTCTATAAATATTAAATTTGCAAAAACAGTCTGTTTATAAGCTTTATCTTTTGGGTTTTTGTCTAAAAACTCATTTGAATTTGATACCATCTCATCTATAACAGCTAAAGCTTTTGAAATATTTAAATCATCATTTAAAGCCTCTATCATAGATTGTTTGAAATTTTTATCAACATTTGAAGGTGCAACATCAAACACTCTTTTTTTCAATCTAAAAATTTTATCAACTCTTTTTTTACTAGCTATCAAATCCTCTTCGCTAAAATTAAAATCACTTCTATAATGAACACTCATGAGATAAAATCTTAACACCTCTCCATGATAGTTTTTTAAAGCATCTTTTATAAAAAAGCTATTACCCAAAGATTTACTCATCTTTTCACCATCAATTCTAACAAAACCATTGTGCATCCAATATTTAGACAACTCTTTATCTTTTGCACATCTACTTTGTGCTGCTTCATTTTCATGATGAGGAAATAGCAAATCTTTACCTCCAGCATGAATATCTATCGAAAATGGCAAATTTGGATTATCTAAATATTTATCTATCATGCAAGAGCATTCAATATGCCATCCAGGTCTGCCACGACCAACTATTGAGTCAAAGCAAACATCATGTTCATCTTTACAAGCTTTCCAAAGAGCAAAATCTTTTTGATTTATTTTATCTTCATTTAATTCTACTCTATGTTCATTTAAGCTATTTTCATCTCTTTTACTAAGTGAGTTGTAATATTTATCTTTCGATGTATCAAAATATATATCACCATTTAATGCTTTATAAGCAATTTGCTTATTTAATAAATTAGTGATAAATTGCTCCATTTCAGCTATACACTCTGTTGCTTTTGGTTCAATATCGGCTCTTAAAACATTTAAAGCCTCCATATCTTCTAAATATCTGTCTATATATTTTGATGTTATTTCAGAAATATCACAATTTTCACTAACTGCTTTTTTAATAATCTTATCATCTATATCTGTAAAATTTTTTACAAATATCACCTCATAACCATTTTCTCTAAGCACTCTAACCAATAAATCAAAACTAATAGAGCTTCTAGCATGTCCTAAATGTGCATCATCATAAACAGTAGGTCCACATAGATAAATTCTAACTCTATTTTCCTCCATTGGTTCAAAAAGTAGCTTCTCTTTTTTTACACTATCATAAATATACATGTAATAAATCCTTTAAAAATATAGATACAACAACTACAACTATTGATAAAATCGTTAAATATAACAGATGAACACTTTTTAATATTTCATAAAATTTATCAATTCCAAACTCTTTTATTGTCAGAAAAAATAGAATAAATCCACCAATTGTTCCAGCTAATGCAAGTCCTGCATGTTGCATTGGATATATTAAAATAAGTGAAAATATAATATTTGCAATCAATGATTTTGCTGCAATTTTTGCAGCTACGATTTGTTTATGTTCGCTATAAAGCCAAAGTGAGAAAATTCTTGATAAGCCAAATGGTATAAGACCTATTAGATACATTTGCAAAGCCCATGAAGTATTGAAGCTATCATTTTGACTAAATTCACCTCTTTCAAATAGCAATTTTGTTATCTCGTCTGAAAAAATTACACCAATTATTGTAGATACAAATAGTAAATATGCTAAAAACCAGAAACCCTTTTTTAACATTTTAAAAGCCTCATCTATCTCTTTTTTATAAATAGCTTTTGAAACCATTGGAAACAAAGCAGTTGATGTTGCTATTGCAAAAAGTGCAAGTGGAAGTTGAAAGACTCTATTTGCATAATATAGATAGCTGATACTTCCTGTTATTAAAAATGAGGCTAAAAATGTATCTAAAAATGATGAAATTTGAGCGGTTGAATTTCCAAAAACAGATGGAATAAATTGCCTATTAAATCTTTTCGTATCATCTTCAACAATCTCTTGTTTGGCTTTTAATAGCTTAAAATCAAATGTAAAATATCTATTTAACCTTCTATTTTTAGAGGCTATGTAGTGTGTAATAACTTGCAAAAATCCACCAATTAAAACCGCATAACTCAAATAATAGACAATATCAATTTTTTCCATTTTTTGAGATATTAAAAGTGCAACTATAAGTGCTATATTCAGTAGTGCCGTTGAAAATGCACTTGTTGCAAAGTGGTTTTTGCATTGAAGTAAAGTGGATAAAAATGCAACTATAAAGATAAAATCTAAATAGTAAAAGTTTATAACTACAAAATCTTGAGCTAATAAAATATTCTCTTCGCTAAATCCAAAGGCAAATATTTTTGTAAATGTGTAGCTAAATATTGTAACTAAAATGCTAAAAACAATAATAAAAGCCATGAATTTTAAAAATATGATAGAACCAAAGAGTGTTTTATGTTTTGAGGCAGTAAATGTTGGTAAAAATGTTTGTGTAAAAGCCCCTTCTGCGACTATTCGACGAAATAGATTTGGAAATTTAAATGCTACAAAAAATATGTCACTGTATATATTTGCTCCAAGTACTGAAGCGGTTAAAAGGTCTCTTATAAATCCTAAAATCCTTGAAACAAGTGTACCTACAGAGTTTGTAAATATTGCTTTAAATAACATAGTCTATTTTATTTTAGAATGCTTTTTATATGGAAAAAAGAAAAAACTAATAGTAATATAAAAGATAATCCCATAATAGCCGATACTTCCATAATTGTTGCCTTATTTTTTAGGAATGAATATTGCTTAAATTAAAAAAAAATTATAGCTGATTAAGCTTTAAAAAGAGGTTTCATGGGATTTTTTAATAAATTGTTAAATACAGATAAAGAAGAGGCTAAAAAAAGCGAAGATAGTAAAAAGTCTATTGCAATAACCCCACTAACTGTAAGAACTGCTACTGTATCTCAAGAGATAATAAAATATGCTAAAAGTTTTGAGATTAATCCAAATAAGGTTGATTTTGACATATTGTCCACTACTACTTATGTAAAAGTGAATGCAAGTACTGATTGGGTTGAAGCAGATAGTATAACTATGGCTCAATTAAAAGATAAAACACTTCTTTCTTCAAAAGAGTTATTAATTAGACAAGTTCATGAGATAAGATTGAAACTGTTAGAAGATGTTAATGATGAGACAGATTTTAATATTGTACTTAGTGCAAATAAAAATATGACAAAAGTAAAAGCTATAATAAAAGCAAATAGCCATTTAGGTACTATGCAAGGTATTGAAAAACGGTTGCATAATGTATTAAACAAAAAGAAGGTGAGAATTGGAGTATTGATAGATATTTGTGATGATATAGAGTCACAAATTTTTAGAATGATTTCAAAAATTAAAGTTCATGGAACATTGAATTCTGACACAGATATAACACTATGTGACGCAATAGAACCAATACCTGCTATTGATGATGATTTGATTTTGCATTTTAAAAGTAAAGTAAATCAAGAAGATGAGAATGGAAGAATAGACTATTCTCAAAGAGGATTTGTACAAGGTATCAAAAAAGGTGATGTTATTATTGAGTATATAAAACCGCAAAAAGGTAAAGATGGACGAAATTGTAAAGGTGAATATATAACAGTAGAAGAGCCAAAATGTGAAAATAGTCCAATTTTTGAACTAAATGATACAATCACTGTATCAGAAGATGAAAAAAGTATAAAATATATTGCAGCTAGAGATGGTTTTGTATCTTATAAAGATAATATATTTAGCATTGGCGATGAGATGGAGGTTGTAGAGGTTAATTTTAAAAAGACTGGCTCTGTAAATGCCGGACTTGATAAAAATATAAAAATCATGGTAACAGAACAAAATATTTTAAAAGATGCTATTGGTCCTAATGTAAAAGTAGAGGTTGCTGATATTCATGTTAAAGGTGTTGTTGCTGGTGGTGCTGAAGTTAGGGCTAAAAAGTGTGTGATAGACGAGATGGTTCATGCAAATGCTTTAATAGTAGCTGACACAATAGCTCAAATCAATCTATTAAAAGGTACACTCAAAACAAAAGAGGCAATTGTAAATGTACTTGAAGGTGGAAATATAGAAGCCCAAAAAGCTACGATTACACAAGCTATTGGCGGTGTTGTTAGAGCTAAAGAGATATTTATAAATAGTATAAATTCAAATACAGTATTTATAGCATCTGATTTGATAGATATTCAAGAGATAAAAGGTGAAAACAATAAATTTATAATTGACCCATCTCAAATTCAAGGTAGTGGCGATAAGGTTGATGGGATAAAAGAGCAGATAAAAAATCTTAAAAAAAAGATAGATGAGTTAAATAATCTATTTATGATAAAAAGTATTACATTTGAAAAAAATAAATCCATGATAAAAACTGTAAAAGAGAAGATTATAGAGCTTAAAAAAGCTGGAGTTGCTGTTCCATCAGCTCTTATTTTAAAAATAAAACAGTACCAATCATTATCACTAGAGATGGAAGAGCTTAGCAAAAAAGCTAAAGAGTTGGAAAGTTCAAAAGATAAATTAGAGATGGAACTTGAAAAGTATAAAAATCTTACTCTTCAAGGTAAAATTATAAATAGAGGCTCTTGGGGAGTTCATCCTCTTGTAACATTTAAAATGGTATCTCCAGAAAAAGAGATTAGCTATTCTCCAAAATCAACAGATAGAGTATTAATATTGCAAGAGTTAGATAAAGATGAGTTTAAAATAAAATCTATAAAGTTGGAGGAGTAATTCATGATAGTTGGACTTGAAGGAAAAATAGTAAAAAAAGAGTTAACACATATACATTTAAATGTAGGTGGTGTAATTTATCAAGTTTTTGTATCTATAAATTGCTCTTCAAATATAAATAAAGAAAATATATTTATCCATACAACTCATATTATAAGAGAAGATTCTCAAAATTTATATGGATTTTTAGATATTAATGAACAAAAAATGTTTGATACTTTGATAAAAATAAATGGTATAGGTGCAAAAGTTGCATTAGCTATTTGTTCAACATATACACCGTCCACATTTTCAAAAATAGTAGAGACAAATGATATAACAGCACTTAAAAGAGTTCCTGGAATTGGTCCAAAAAGTGCTGGAAGAATAATGGTTGAGTTAAGCGGTTTTGCTATAGATTTAAGCACCGCACAAAAAGAGAACCCTGTCATGCAAGAGGCATTTTTAGCACTTGAATCACTTGGATTTAAGAGTGATATAATAAATAAAGTATTGACTCAATGTGTCTCTTCTACAACATCTGATGTTGTAAAAGAGGCATTGAAGAA
>JACAEZ010000183.1 GCA_013388565.1 Campylobacterales bacterium
AATATCAAAATTAAAGCAAAAAGATGCACTCACTCCAAAATCAATCCAAGCATATTTGGCTGAATAATCTCATCTTCTTAACCCAAACCGATACAACGGTTGGGTTTTTATCTAAAAATCCAAAAATATTAAATCTTGCAAAAAGAAGAGATGAAAATCAAAAAATATTAAAAGTTGTTTCATCTTTTCATGAATTAAAAAACCAAACAAGAGTACCAAACAGATTTAAAAGATTTTTAAGACATTCTAAAAAAGCTACATTTATCTATCCAAACGGTGATAGTTTTAGAGTAGTTTTTGATAAACAACATAAAGAATTTTTAAAAAAATTTGGCTCATTTTACTCAACATCTGCAAATGAAAACAAAAAAAGTTTTGATTTAGAGTATGCTATTTCAAAATGTGATTGTGTTGTAGAAGATAGTAGAGGCTTTTTTGAAGATACTCCCTCAAAAATATATAAAATAAACAGAACTCAAATTAAAAAAATCAGATGATAGGAAGTATCGTTAGTGGTATTCTTATTGATTATATGCTATTTTTAGCATATTCAAAATAGTATAACAAGGTTAAAATTATGGCAATGGTCGATTTGATAGAGATTTATAAACAATTTGATGTAAAAAAAATAGTTGAAAATGGCTCATTTCATATAGATAAAGATGAAAGAGTTGCGATTATTGGTAAAAATGGAGCTGGAAAATCGACAATCATGAAGATTGTTTTGGGTGAAGTTGATGTTGATAGCGGTAAGCGAATTGTGGCAAATGGGATTAAAATCGAAATGCTTGACCAACATCCAAAATTTCCAGCAAATACAACTGTAAAAGATGCGATTGAAAATCAGCTTGTCGAGATAAAAGAGAAAAAAAGAGAGTATGAAGTTGTTTTAAAAGAGCTGGAAATAGAGCCAAACTCAAAAACACTTCATGATAAGTTATCACAAATTGTCACATTTTTAGATTTTCACAATGCTTGGGATTTGGATAGTAAGCTTGATATGGTATTAAAAGAGTTTAAGCTTAAAGAGTTTGAAGATAAAGATGTAAATTTGCTAAGCGGTGGGGAGCAACGAAGAGTTGCACTTGCTACTTTGCTTTTGAAAAAACCTGATATTTTGTTACTTGACGAACCTACAAACCACTTAGATGTTTATATGGTTGAGTTTTTAGAAGAGCTGATTTTAAAAGAGAGTTTTACGATTGTTTTTATCTCTCATGATAGATATTTTATTGACAATATCGCAACGAGGTGTGTAGAGGTTGATGATGGAAAAGTTGTGAGTTTCAATGGTGGGTATAAAAAGTATCTTGAACAAAAAGAGTTTATGCTTCAAAATCTTGAAAAAGAGCATGAAAATATGCTTAGAATTTTAAAACAAGAAGAGCATTGGTATCAACGAGGTGTGACTGCTAGACGAAAACGAAATGAGGGTAGAAAAGCTAGACTTTTACAACTTAGAGATGATGCAAAAAGAAATCCATCACTTATTAGAAAAATAAAACTAGAACTTCAGCGAGAAAAGAGCGGTCAGCCTTTTGAAAATAGTCAAAATCGAAAAAAGATGTTGTTTGAGATAGAAAATCTGTGCATAAACATTGGTGATAAAAAACTGATAGAAAACTTCTCAACAAGAATTTTGCAAAAAGATAAAATCGCAATTGTCGGCAAAAATGGAAGTGGAAAATCGACATTTTTAAAATTTTTGCTAGGCAAAATGGAGTGTGCAAAAGGCAAAATCAAAAAGGGTGACTTTAACATAGGATATTTTGATCAGCATAGAGAGATGTTAGATGACTCTAAAAATCTAATTGAGACATTTTGTCCAAATGGTGGCGATAGAGTCGATGCTTGGGGTAAAAATATGCATGTTTTTGGATATTTGAAAAACTTTTTGTTTCCAAAAGAGTATCTGGATAAAAAAGTAGGCACACTAAGTGGTGGCGAAAAAAATAGAGTAGCTTTAGCACTTTTATTTACAAAACCAGTTGATTGTTTGATTTTAGATGAACCGACAAATGATTTGGATATTCCAACGATTAATATCTTAGAAGAGAATTTGCAAAAATTTGAAGGCTCGATTTTATTTGTCAGTCATGATAGATATTTTGTCGATAAAATCGCTGATAGGTTGTATATTTTCAAAGGTGATGGGGTTGTTGAAGAGAGTTGGCAAAGTTATAGCGAATATTTGGAGATTGAAAAAGAGCTTCATGTGTTAGATGATTTTGAAAATGAGAGCCAAAAAGATGAAAAAGTTACTAAAGTTGTTGAAAAAAAGGTTACAAAATTAAGCTATAAAGAGCAAAGAGAGCTTGACACTCTACCAAATACAATAGAACAAATGGAGCAAAAAATCGCAGAATTGAATAATTGCTTGAGTAATCCTGAATGCTATAACATTAGAGGTATCTCAAAAGTGGCAAATGAGTTGGAAGAGGTTAAAAAAGAGTATGAAATTGCTGTTGAGAGATATTTAGAGTTAGAAGAAAAATTGGAGATGATATTAAAAGCTTAGATTGATTTTTAAAAGTTATCTTAATTTGAATATAATCATTTATATTAGACCTCTCCTAAAACAAACCACCCAGAACATCATCCAAAACCATATTCATAGCTATTTTATCAAGATTTATAATAGCACAAATAAGATTCATCCTCAAAC
>JACAEZ010000128.1 GCA_013388565.1 Campylobacterales bacterium
CATTTATAGTTTTTGTGATTATCTTTTTTGTTCCATCATTATAAAATATCCCTAAAGTAATCTGCTTTTGACCTGCACTTTGAAAAGAAACATCAATAGCTTCAAGTTTTGTACTTGTAATTGTAAAATCAATTTTAAAATCACCTGAAAAGAGAGAACTCTTTTCTAAATAATCATTATATAAAATTTTTTCACCAAATACCCAAATTCTTTCTCTAATTGTTTGTATATCTTTTGAAGTATCCATCAAAATAACTTTGTATTGATAATTTTGATTTGTTAAATTATCATCTTTTCCGATAGCAAAATAAGCAAAATCAATATCAGAAGTTGAAATTTTACCATTTTGAACACCATTAGAATTAGCACTTTCCATATCTACTATAATTGGTATTCTAACTGAATACGACATCTGTTCATTTTTATCATCTTCAACAATTAATCTAACAACATACTCACTATTTTTTCTCTCATATTTATGAACTATCATGGAAGATGATGAATTACAATAATTTCCATCTCCAAATTCCCAACTAACACTCTTTATCTTACCATCAGTATCATAACTTTTATTATAAAAAGTTACAAAATTTTTATTGGCAACATAATCAAACTTTGCTATCGGTTTAAAATTAAATCCTGCATGAAGATATAAACTAAACAGTAAAAATATAAAGACTTTATTTATCACATTAACCCCTTTTTTAATTTCCGAACATCAACCACTCTACCTTTTGAATTCTCTTTGCAATACTCAACAATTTTGCCATGAAGTCTTGCATAAACCTCATTTAAACTCATATCTCTATCATAGATTTTACAAACATCATCAAAATTTTCTTCAATCCCACTCATAAACCAGCTTTGAATATCATCATAATCTTCAAACTCATATCCAATAGCACTAAGCAATCTATTTGTATAACTATCAACTACAAAAACATCTCTCAAACATGCATAACACAAAATAGAATCAGCACTCTCTTTGCCTAAACCTTTTTGGCTTAAAAGCCACTCTCTGTCTATATTTTCACAAAAAAAGTCAAAACTACCAAACTCATTTTTTATATTTTTAGCCAAATTTTTAAGTCTAATTGCTTTTTGATTGTAAAAACCACTTGGCACTATAAACTCTGCTAATTTTTTTTCATCTACTTTTAAAAACTGTTCAAACTCTAAAAGGTTTCGTTCTCTTAAATTATTGAGTGATTTTTCTACATTTTCCCATTTTGTATTTTGTGTGAGTATCGCACCAATTACAACTTCAAATGTTTTGCTATTTGGCCACCAAAGTTTGTCTCGCTCACTTTTGATGTAGCCTAAATTTTTTAAAGCAAGGAGTAGTTCAAAACTGTTCGAAAATAGCATCTGTTTTAATAACCTCATCTTTATTACAATATTTTTTTAGTTTGAAAGCATTCAAGCAGATTCCATCTTCTATATCGACTATCAACATTTGAAGAATTTTTTTGCATTTATCCGGCACATCAAATTTTGCTGGAAGTCCTGTTAGAAACCTATAAATAGGGGCTGATGACTCCATGCCAATGACATTATCACGACACCCTGTAAGTCCAATATCTGTCAAAAAACAACTCCCATTTTGTATCATCAAATCATCAGTACCAACATGTGTATGAGTGCCTACAACGACACTTATTTTTCCTTTCAACATCTCAAACATTGTTCTTTTTTCACTTGTTGTTTCGGCATGAAAATCTATAAATATATTTTTAACACCCTCATCTAAAAGCCTATTTACAATATCTTTAGCACAAGTAAATGGATTTAAAACTTGTGGCATTCCATACATGCCCATAAGATTTATAACTGCTAACTGCTCATCTTTTACTTGAATGATTTTGATACCATTTCCTGCAACACCATCTGGATAGTTTAGCGGTCTTAGTATTGGCATTGTATCAAGCAATGGAATTATCTCTTTTTTATCCCAAGTGTGGTTTCCACCTGTTAAAATATCTATTCCATAGCTAAAAAGTTCATTTGCATTTTTGCTAGTTAGTCCAAATCCATGACTTGCATTTTCACAATTTGCAATCACAAAATCAATCTTTTCATCAACTCTCATCTTTTTTAAGTTATCTTTTATAATATCTCGCCCTGGTCTGCCTACAATATCACCTATAAATGCTACTCTCATGAATATCCTATCTTACAAATTTCTTTTATCTCAACACTATCTTTATGCAAAAATATCAAAAATCCAATTGTTGGTTTTTTAAAAATATCATTAAGTGCTTTTGAATACTCTAAAACTTGATTTTTATACTCTTTTTGCCTAAATGTTGCACTTTTATAATCACAAACTATAATTTCACTCTCTTTTTCGATAAAAAGGTCAAGCTGTTTTAATTCACCCATATAAGAGATTGGTTGCTCTTTATAAACTTTTCCATCAAGCATTTTTTGAAATAATTGATTTTCTAACAACATTGAAACTCTATTTTTAATATCACTAAACTCATCTTGTGAAAGTAAATTTCCAAATCTATTATATGTTGATTTGATGGCATTTTCTAAAGACTCCATGCTAAAAGTGGATAAAATCTCCAATGTGTAGTGCATAGCAATTCCAAAATTTATCGCTTTATAGTCTAAGATTTCATCTTTTTTGAGTGTTACAAAATCTTCTTGCAAACCATATCTTTTTAATTTTATTTTATCTATTTCAATTTTTTGTTTATGTTTTACAGTAGTTTGAGATATGTTTAAATTACCTATTTGCATTTGAGGTAAATTTAATAGTTCAAATTCACTCTGTTTATCTTTTTTAATCACTATTAATGACTCTTTAGCTCTTGTAAATGCAACATACAAAAGATGTTTCAAATCTTCAGACTCTTTTTTTTCCTCATTTTCTAGTGCTTTTTTATAATCAATATCAAAAGAGTCTCTAAGCTTAAATCTATATTTTATAGATTTTAAATTAATCCCTTCATAATCAAATACAAATGGACTTTTTCTACTGTTTTTTGAACCAAGTTTATCTAATAAAATTACATGTTCAAACTCTAATCCTTTTGATTTATGGATTGTAAGAAGTTTTAATCCTTTTTGATGTTTTTTTACAATACTTTCATCTAAATAGTCAATATTATAAACAAATTCATCTATATCTTTATATTTTGATATTACTTCAAAAAATAGTAACATATCTTCATCTATTAGATTATATTTTTTTGCAATTTTATACATTAAATCCAATAAATCACTATATTTAATATTTTCTAAATCACTATTTGTAAAATCTTTTCCAATTAAAGCTAAAAAATTACATTTGTATAGCTCTTCATGAAAGTAAATATATTTTGCATAATTTATAACTGCTTGAATATTTTGTTGATGAATAAGTTTTTTTGTTGTCTCTGTAACAATATCAATATGTGGCAACTGCTCTTTTATAAATTCAGCTAATTCAAATAGTTCGTCATTTTTAAATCCAAGAATTGCAATATTTTCAGCTTCTATATTTAAATCTAACAACATTTTTAATTTGTCTAATGCTAAAGTTTGCAAATGCTCTTTTTCACACTCAACAACCTCTATAAAACCACCTATGTTTTCGCATTTTTGGTCAAAGTAGTTTTCAATTAAATCTCTAAAACAATCATTTACAAAATTAACAATATTTTTTTTACTTCTATAATTTGAATCTAATTTTTGTTCAACAATACCAAAATTTTTATACTCATCAAATACATAATCAAACAGCTCTTTATGTCCACCACGAAACCTATAAATTGATTGTTTTGTATCACCAACATAAAAAAATGTCCTAAAATCAGCTCTTCCATATCCAGAAATTATCTCATCAATAATTGGTTTTAATATTTTGTATTGAATAATACTTGTATCTTGAAACTCATCTACAAGCAGATGTAAAAATTCACTATCTAATCTAAAATAGATAAAATCTCTATCTTCATAACTACTAAATAGTTGATATGCTAAATTTGTCACATCTTTAAAATCAAACTCTTGAATAGATTTTTTATACTCTTTTTTAAATGCAACATATTTGCTAAATAGTCTAAATATTTTCGATAAAATATACTCTTCATGATTGATAAAATACTCTTTTATATCAGATTTTAATTTATCAAATATACTATTTAAACTCTCATCTTTTAATTTTGAAAAAAATTTAAAATCTTGTAATCTATCTTTTGTAAGCCAAGTCTTTCCTTTGTCAAACAAAGAGTCAATATCATAAAAATCCACACTGTTGTTTGCTGAATTACTTAAATTACTATTTAAAATGGCATCTTTAATAATAAGAGCATTTTTCA
>JACAEZ010000090.1 GCA_013388565.1 Campylobacterales bacterium
GCTTTTTGAAAAGAGTAATTATATTATCATGGAGTTTGAAAATGTTGGCAAAGAGATAAAAGAACCAAATATGCTATTTGAGAGATTTTATAGAGAAGACAATGCAAGAGGCGGTTTTGGACTTGGACTAAATATCGTAAGTCAAATATGCCGTAAAAATGGTTATCAGATAGAAGTAACATCAGAAAATAACTGTAATATATTTAGATATAAACTACCAAAAGGAGCTTCATGAAGGTATTTATTTTAGAAGATGAAAGAATGTTAAAAGAGTCTATAAGGGAGTATATCGAATCTTTAGGACATATCGTAACAGATGAAAGCGACGGAGAACAAGCTTCAAATTTGCTTAGAAAAGAGAAATTTGATTTGTTGATTTTAGATATAAATGTACCAAACAAAAACGGTTTTGAAGTGCTTGAAACATTGAGAGATGAGAAAATTTTCACACCTGTAATATTTGTAAGTGCGATTATAGACATTGAAGATATTACAAAAGCCTTTACTTTGGGCTGTTCAGACTACATTAAAAAACCATTTCACTTAAAAGAGCTAGGACTTAGAATAGAAAATGCTCTAAAAAAGATGAATCAATTAGTATGCGAACATATAAATTTATCAAAAAACTATACATACTCCACAAAAACACAAACACTATTTTTTCAAAACGAACCACAAGATTTGACAAGAAAACAGCAACAAATATTATATCTATTAGTTAAAAATATAAATTTTGTAGTAGATTTTGAAAAATTCCGTCATGATGTTTGGTTTGGAGAAAATATCGATAACTCATCTATCAGAGCTGAAATCAACAGATTTAGAAAAAGCTTAAAAGAGGATTTTATAAAAAACATTAGAGGACTTGGATATAAATGTGAAAGATGTTTGAAGGTGTAAAAAGATTTAAATAACATCTATATTTATGTTGTTGTGCTTATCCTCTTCTTTTGTAAGTCATAATTTAGTAAAATTATAAATATAGCGGTCTAAAAACTTCTATATATTAATTTATTATACGGACACAACATGAGAAAAAAAGTTTTATTAATAATAACAGATGGTATAGGTTACAGTCCTAGAAAAGAGGATAATGCTTTTGAAAGTGCAAATAAAAAAGCTTATAAATATCTATTAGAAAGTGTTCCTCATTCGCTTATCAAAACTTATGGGCTTAGTGTGGGTTTGCCTGAAGGGCAAATGGGAAATAGTGAAGTGGGGCATATGACTATTGGAAGTGGTAGGATTTTGTATCAAGATTTGGTAAAAATCTCTTTGGCACTGGAAAATGGTTCGATTGAACAAAATGAAGTTTTAAATGAGACGATAAATAAAAGTGGTGATATTCATTTGATAGGACTTTTGAGCGATGGTGGTGTACATTCGCATATTGAGCATATCGTAGGGGTTGCTAAACTTATTGCAAATAGAGGCAAAAAGGTTTTCATTCATGCGATAACAGATGGAAGAGATGTCTCTCCAACATCATCTCCAGCATATTTGGAGCAGTTGCAAACGATTTTAGATGAAAATATCATCTTAGCAACAATTAGTGGTAGATACTACTCAATGGACAGAGACAAACGGTGGGAGCGAGTGCAAAGAGGGTATGATGTTATTATGAAAGCTTTTCCATTTTGCGAACAAAAGCCTATTGATTATGTAAAAAGTCAATATGAAAAAAATATCACAGATGAATTTTTGGAGCCTGTTTCGTTTCTTCATGATAGTTGTGTTAAAGAGAATGACGGAGTTATTTTTTGCAACTTTAGAAGTGATAGAATGAGACAATTTGTGACTGTTTTTGGAGATAAAAACTTCAAAGAGTTTGAGACAAAAAAACTAAACTTAAACATAGCTACGATGACAGAGTATGCACCAAACTTCACATATCCTATCATGTTTGCAAAAGACAACCCAACAAACACATTAGCCGAGGTTATCTCAAAAGCAAACCTAAGACAACTCCACATCGCTGAAACTGAAAAATATGCTCATGTTACATTTTTCTTTAATGGCGGAGTCGAAGAGCCTTATGAAAACGAAACAAGAGTGTTAATCCCTAGCCCAAAAGTGGCAACTTATGACTTAAAACCCCAAATGAGTGCCGTTGAAGTGGGTGAAGCGGTGAGAAGTGCTTTAAAAGATGAGTATGATTTTGTAGTTGTGAATTTTGCAAATGGCGACATGGTGGGGCATACAGGAGTTTTTGAAGCTGGTGTAAAAGCTGTTGAAACGGTAGATAATGAAATCTCTCAAATACTAGATGTAGCAAAACAAAAAGATTATTCAGTAATCATCACAAGCGACCACGGAAACTGCGAACAGATGAGAGACATTGATGGCAACATGCTAACAAATCACACAGTAGGCGATGTTTGGTGTTTTGTAATAGATGAAGATGTAAAGAGTGTAAAAAGTGGCGGTCTAAATAACATCGCACCAACTGTTTTAAAACTCATGGGACTTGATATTCCAAAAGAGATGGACGAACCACTCATCTAAAAGATAGGCTAGAAATTTTTCTAGCTTAGCTTTTCAAAACCTTGCTATCGTCAAATTATGACACTTTAAAATCAAAAACAGTTGGTTTGAGTTACAAAAGGAGATTTGTAGATGAACGAATATTTTATACAAAAACTTTTTATAAAAGATGTTCGAGGTATCATAAAAGATTTGGAGATACCATTAGGTCAAAATGAACGAAAACATCTTATCATCACTGGTAAAAATGGAAGTGGGAAAACATCTCTTTTAAATGAGATAGATAGTTTGTTAAACAAACTTATAAATAATCAGTTTGCACAAATGAAAAATTTAGAAACTTATATTAAAAATGCCAAACAAGCGATAAAAAATTATAATATAAACATTGAAAACTATCAAAAAGAAATCACAACTTTAGAAACTCAAAAAAAATGAGATAAATGCTCAACAAATAGAAAATAATATAAAAAGTTATCATCAAAATATTTTAACTTACAAAAATGATATAGAAAATAATGAGCAAAATATTAAAAATTGGGAAAAACAACTTGATGATTTTTCAAAAATTGATTTGATTTTTTCAAATCAAAATGAGATATATGAAAATATAGTTAGTGGTAAATTTATATTGGCTTTTTTCAAAGCTAAAAGAGAAAATACTCCAAATCCAGTTCAAAACCCAACTAAACAGAATTTTCAACAAAAGTATTACACAAATACAGAATTAAACAAAACATTTTTGCAATATTTAGTAAATCTAAAAACATCTCAAGCTTTTGCACAGATAGAAAATAATATGCATGAAGTAAATAAAATTGCAAAATGGTTTGAAAGATTTGAAAATGCACTAAAAGATATTTTTGATAAAAGTGATTTGAAGATAGTTTTTAATCATAAAAACTTTGATTTCAAAATAGAATATGATGGTAAAAGCTTTGGTTTAAATGAACTCTCCGATGGTTACTCCTCTTTTTTAGCGATACTTACAGAGCTGATTTTAAGAATGGAAGCACACAGTGTAGAGGCTTATGATATGCAAGGTGTTGTGTTGATTGATGAAGTTGAGACACATCTTCATGTTGAACTTCAAAAAAAAGTGTTGCCATTTTTAACAAGTTTCTTCCCAAAAATACAGTTTATCGTAACATCTCATAGCCCTTTTGTGCTTTCATCTATTGAAAATGCGGTTATTTGTGATTTGGAAAGAAGAGAGATAGTCGAAAGTGAAAGATTTAAAAACGCCTCTTACTCTCAAATAGTTAAAAATTATTTTGAAGTTGATAGTGAGTTTTCAAGAGTTTTAGTAGCTGATATAAAAAAATATGAATATTTAGTCACACTTTTTGAAAATGATAGATTAGATGAACATCAAGAAAAAGAGTTGTTTGATTTAGATTTGAAACTTGATAAAATCTCTCCAATGTTATCAAATGAGATTTATTTAA
>JACAEZ010000135.1 GCA_013388565.1 Campylobacterales bacterium
ATATTGCTACTGCATTTTTACTTTCAAAATTTGTTCCAGATGAAAAACCACATTTTGACCCATCAACTGAAAAACCTGTAGAGATAAAAACTGGTGGTAAAGTGATGATTTATTTAGGGGCATTCACAATTTTTAGTGCTGTTATATCTCATCAAGTTTTAGGCTTACCTGCGATGTGGGGTATGATGTTTGGTTTGACACTACTTCAGATGTATGCTTTTCTACTAAAAAGAAGGTACAATGAATATTTTGATATTTTCACAAGTATTAGAAAGATAGAAAATGACACTCTTCTATTTTTCTTTGGTATATTATCTGCTGTTGGTGCTTTACACTTTTTAGGTTATTTGAGTGTTGCTGCAAAATTTTATGATATTGTTGGTTCTACTACTGCAAATATTGGTGTTGGGTTAATTTCAGCTGTTGTTGATAATGTACCTGTCATGAGTGCTGTTTTAAAAGCAAATCCAGATATGGGAGTTGACCAATGGTTGTTAGTAACCATGACTGCTGGTATTGGTGGTAGTTTGATAAGTTTTGGAAGTGCGGCTGGTGTTGGTGTTATGGGAAGGCTTAAAGGTATTTATACATTCATGGCACACATAAAACTAGCTTGGACTGTAGCTGTTGGGTATGTAATTTCAATTACTATTTGGTATGTACAGTTTGAAGTTTTGGGTTTATATTAATTTTAAAGGTAAGTAAATGAAAAATGTTCCTATTATTGTTTTAGATTTTGGTTCGCAATATACACAACTTATTGCTAGAAGACTTAGAGAAGAGAAGGTTTATTGTGAAATTGTTCCATATAATGAACCGCTTAGCTCGATTTTAGATAAAAAACCGCAAGGTATCATTCTATCAGGTGGACCAGCATCTGTTTATGATGAAGATGCTTATAAAATTGATGAGAAAATTTTTGAGTTAGGTTTGCCAATTTTAGGGATTTGCTATGGTATGCAACTTATTGCTCACCATTTTGGCGGTGAGGTAGTTCCAGCAAATCATCATGAATATGGAAAAGCAATTTTAGAATTTGATGAAACTGTTTCTATTTTTAAAGATACAAAAAATGGTCAAATTGTTTGGATGAGTCATGCAGATAGAGTTGAACGGTTGCCAAATGGATTTAAAGGTATCGCAAAAAGTGAAAATTCTCCGTTTGCTGGTATTGCAAATATTGAAAAAAACATTTTTGCATTTCAATTTCATCCTGAAGTGTCTCACTCTGAATGTGGTAGTCTGCTTTTACGGAATTTTGCAAAACTTTGTGGCTGTGAGACAACATGGAATATGGGTTCATTTGCAAAAGAGCAAATTGCAAAAATTAGAGAAAAAGTTGGCGATAGCAAAGTACTTTGTGCTGTGAGTGGTGGTGTTGATAGTTCTGTTGTAGCAGCACTTCTTCATGAAGCAATCAAAGAAAAATTGGTGGCAATTTTTATAGATACAGGACTGCTTAGAGCAAATGAGCGAGAAAAAGTGGAAAATATGTTTAAGCATAATTTAAAAATTCCACTTATTACAGTTGATGCAAAAGAGATTTATCTTTCAAGATTAAAAGGTGTTATCGACCCAGAACAAAAACGAAAAATCATCGGACACTTGTTTATAGAACTGTTCGAACAAGAGGCTAAAAAACATGATGGTATAAATTTTCTAGCTCAAGGTACACTTTATCCAGATGTTATCGAGTCTGTATCAGTTAAAGGTCCTAGTAAAACTATAAAATCTCACCACAATGTAGGTGGTTTGCCTGATTGGATGAAATTTGAGTTGATTGAACCTTTAAGAGAGTTATTTAAAGATGAAGTTAGAAAGTTGGGAGTTGAGTTAGGCTTACCAAAAGATATGGTTTATAGACATCCATTCCCAGGTCCAGGACTTGCTATTAGAATAATGGGTGAAGTGAATGAAGATGATTTAAATCTACTTAGAAAAGCTGATGTTATCATGCTTGATGAGCTTAAAGCTAGTGGGTATTATGACAAAACATGGCAATCATTTACAGTGCTTTTAAATGTAAAAAGTGTCGGTGTCATGGGTGATAATAGAACTTATGATAATACAGTTTGTGTAAGAGTCGTTGAGAGTGTTGATGGCATGACGGCTACATTTGCACATTTACCTCATGAACTGCTTGAGAGAATTAGTTCAAGAATTATAAATGAAGTTGATGTAATAAATAGAGTTGTGTATGACATTTCATCAAAACCACCTGCTACTATTGAGTGGGAGTAAAAAATAGAAATTTTTGTTTTAAATGATAGGAGGTATGAAAATGCAAAAAATCTTCCTATCATTGAGATAGAGTTTTTAGATGTAGAGATTGATTTTGAGAGGGTTGATATTATTATTTTTACCTCTCAAAACAGTGTAAAATCCCTTCAAAAATATCTTCAAAAATGGCAACACATTCCAGCATTAGCCGTTGGTGAAGCTACAAAAGAGTGTTTAATCAAGTTACATGCAAATGTTATAAATTTTGACAATAGCTTTTATGGTGATGATTTGGTTTTAAATAGTTTTGAGTTGCTTAAAAATAAAAATATCCTCTACCCACGAGCTAAAAAAGTATCTTCAAATATCTCAACAATTTTAAAAAGTTTTGATTTAATAGAAGTTATTGTTTATCAAACAATCTGTAAAAAAATAGAACAAAAAGAGATAAAAAATTCAAAAATCATCTTTTCATCTCCATCAACAGTAGAGTGCTTTTTTAAAAATTTTAGCTTTGATAGTAGCAATGTCGCTATATCTATTGGTAAAAAAACATCTAACAGTTTGAAAAAATATTTAAATGATTTTAAAGAGTATGAGTATTTGACAATTCAAGAGATTATTGAATTGGAAAAAAGTTTTTTATAAATTAAAACATAAATTTTAAACAAAATTTATGTTGAGTGGTTAATACTCTCTTTTATATTTTGAGTTAATTTATCTATATTGTTTTCATTGATTGCTTGATTATAAATCAAACCACCTTTGTTGATATAATTTCTAAGTTTTTCCATTGTTGTTTTTAAATTTTCTATCTCTATATCTTTTGATTTGAGTGCATTTATCTCATCTTCAAGTTTTGAAAGTCTTCTGATTAATTCATCATTTTTTTGTCTAAGTCCTATAATCATCTCTACTGCATCTTGATAATTGTCTTGAAGTTCTTCTATTTTTTTCTCTTTTTGCAAAACAATCTCTTCTAAATGTTTATAGTTTTTATTCTCTTGTTCTATAGAGTTAAGCAAATCATTTTTTAATTTTTTGAGCCTATTTAACTCATCTTTTAAATCCATCTCTTTTGATTTTAATATTCCTATTTGAATATCTTTTTGAGATATTACGGATAGATACTCTGCATGAAGTTCGCTTAAAATAGCATCCATTTGCGATATGATGATATTTTTTTTCTTATAAAGGTCGCTATTTACCCTTTCGATACTTTTTGAAATCTCTTCACTATTAGAAATATCACTCATGATATTAATCCTTTTGTATATTTTCTAACTTCATCATCTATTAATTGTATTTCATGAATACTATTAAATGATATATTTTCAAACTCTCTTAAAGCTTTTTTTACTAAATTTGATATTTCTAAAAATGGTATTTTTTCATTTAAGAAGTTATCAACTGCTATTTCATTTGAGGCATTTAAGACAAGACCCATTTGAGGATGTTTGATTATATAATCTTTAATCTCCCATAAAGGGTATCTTGTTGTCTCTATCTTTCTAAATTCTAAAGAGCCAACTTCTGCTAAATTTACATTTGGAACTATTTTTTCATTAAGCTTTTCAAATATTGCAAAAGCAATAGGCAGTTTCATGTCACAATTTGCAATGTGTGCAGTTGAACTACCATCTTGAAAATCAATAATTGCATGAATTATTGATTTTGTCTCTATCAAAGCATCTAAATTTTCTATTTTAAATAGCCAATATGCTTCCAATATCTCGTATAACTTGTTTGCCATAGTAGCACTATCTATTGTGATTTTTTTTCCCATACTCCAGTTTGGATGGTTGAGTGCCTCTTTTATTGATACATTTTTGAGTTTTTCTAAAGGTGTATCTCTAAAAGCACCACCACTTGCAGTAATTATCATTTTTTCAATATTTTTGTTTTGGAGTAGATACCACAATCCAAAATGTTCACTATCTATTGGAAAAATTTTACTCTTATCAATTAATGAACCAGCTACTACTAATGACTCTTTATTTGCTAATGCAACTTTTTTGTCTAATTTTATCGCCTCTATTGTTGGTATAAGACCATTAAAACCAACAATCGCATTTATAACTATAGTGCTTTTTGATAGATTTAGTATCTCTAATATTCCATCAATACCGTAAAATATATTTTTATGATATATTTTTTTATCACTTTTTTGTGCTACACATACAAATTTTGGATTATGCTCTTTTATCTGTTCATTTAGCAAATCTATATTGTTTCCAGCCACTAATGCTTCAATCTCTATTTCAAATTTTTTGGCAATATTTAAACTATTTACACCAATAGAACCTGTACTACCCAGCACTATCATGAATTTACCTAATCTCTAATAATATGTATAAGAAAACAACACCAAAAAGGTATCCATCAACTCTATCTAACACTCCACCATGTCCTGGTAAAATATTTCCACTATCTTTGACTTCAGCTTCTCTTTTGAGATAACTTTCAAAAAGGTCTCCAAATACAGAAAAAATAGATACAAAAAGTGTAATTACAACAGAAGATATAACTCCAACATAAATAGAGCCAATTATAGTTCCAAATAGTGTTCCAAAAATAACTCCACCAATAACACCTTCTAAGGTTTTATTTGGAGATGATGGTGAAAATGGTGTTTTACCAAATTTTTTGCCTACAAAAAATGCACAAATATCAGTAAAAGCTACAGTTACAACAAGCCAAACAAGCGATATAACTCCATGATGTAAATATAATGAATATACCATAAGTATTGAAAATGATGGATATAAAAATGGATAGAGCAATTTTTGATTTAACTCTTTTGTATATGCTAAATATGAGATAGCACCAACACTTAAAAGTAAAATAATCTCATGAGGCTTATTTAAAAAATATGCAACTAACCAAATCAGTGTAGCACCAACATACAAATAATCATTTTTAATATCAAACAGTTTTAAACTTTCATGAAATGATAATAAAAATATTAAACCCAACACACTCCAAATAACCATTTTATTGTTTATAATAAATATTGCACCAACAATAGCTACCAATAAAATAGCTGTTAAAAATCTATCTTTATATTTTGAAACTAATTCGTAAATCATTAACTCCCTTTATGCTTTAATATCTAAAATAAGTGATTTTCTAAAATCTATAAAATATTGAATTTTTCTTTTTATCTCCTCTTCTTCTAACTCTTCTTTTGATTTCTCTTTTTCTTGTTGTTGCTGATTTTTATGGCTATCTCTATCTGGATTTAACTCTTTTGTCTCTTCTGTAGCTCTTGTCTCTTCTATCCCTTTCTCTTTTTCTTGAAGTGCTGTAATGTTAGCAGCAGATTGTAAATCAAATCTATTTTGAATATTTCCTATCTCATTCGCATTTATGTGCATATTTTGATTTATATAAATTTGATTTCCAACTGCACTAACACTCATGATTATTCCCTTAAGATAGGTATAGTTTTATAATTTTGATAAAATACATTTGCTTCACTTTGGATTTTAACAAATCTTCTGTGTGTATAATCGACAAGAAACGAACCTTTTTGACTTACACTAAATTCTACACAAAGTTTAGCTCCAAACTCTATCACATCTTGTGGCACATTTTGTTTATCTGTTTTTATTATCACATGGCTTGATGTTCTATCTTTTAAATGTAACCAAATATCAGAGGCTTTTGCATTTTCTAAAAGTCTAATATTTTCTTGTTTATTTCTACCGACTAAAATAGAGTAATCTTTATAGATAAATGTTTCAAAACTATCTCTATTTTTTTGCTGTTTTCTTATCTTTTTTGTTTCTGGAATATATAAACTAAGCTCATCTATAGATGTTGAATTTTCTATTAATGATAAATTTTTTTTAAAAAAATCTATTTTTTGTGTAAGATTTTCTCTCTCTATATGAATGCTAGAAGCTCTTTTTTTTAGTTTTTTTGATTGTAAAAACATCTTATTAATAGCTTCATGAACACTTTTTGCTGTAGGAATTTCTATTTCAACTAAATTATTTTCATAATCTTCAAGTAAAGCAGTTGTTTGATAGTTTTTCAGTTTATTTATATTTATTAAAAGTAAATTTGCTTTAAACTCCAAATCTTTGGAACTATTTAATAAATCATCTTCAAATTCTAAATTATTTAATATATTGTCATAATTTTTTATTTTTTTATTTATATTTATTAATGCTTGAGTTTTTAATCTATTTAAAGTTACTACACTTTTTTCTTCGTAAATTTTGTATAAATATTGATTAATATCATCTATCTCTTCAATATCTTCAACAAACTCTCTTTTAGGAATATCTTCAAGTTTTATTCCAACTTTTACCTCTCTAAAAGATTTTTCAATATCAATATGTCTAAGTGCTTCTAAAACAACCTCAAATTCATCTAATATAATTACATTTGTATATTTACCTGTAAATTCAAATTGTAAAAATGTTTTTAAACTTTTATATGAAGAGCTACTATTTAACTCAAATCTTATTACTTTATCACCATTTAATAAAAAAACTTTTTCAATTTTTGCATTTTGAACTCTTTTTTTTAAAATATTATCAAATGGTGCATTGTAAAATTTTTTTGTTAAAAACTCATCTTTTTTAAAGATATATGAGTTTTGTTTTGTCATGTCAAAGAAGAATATTTCACTTTTTGAAAACTCTATTTTGATTAAATTATCATCAACTCTATAGATATTTTTTATCTGTTCAAATTGTGATAACAGTTCTATAATTTTTTTTAAAACAAATAGTTTCATATTGTGTCCATTTTACTAAAGTGAAAATTAATTTGATTTATAATAACATTTGATAACATTTTATCGAATATTACATATTGAAAGGATTAAAATGAACCAGGCTTTACATGCCATCGGAATAGATACAATCAAATCAAAATTTATTATAAACTTGATTTTATCAGTGCTTTTTATGGTTTCTAGTGTTGTTATAGCATACTTTATCTCTGTTTATGATATTAAAACTATCATAAGTGATGATTTGAATGCTGTGGCTGACTCTTTAGAAAAAGAGATAGAGTATATTGCATCTATAAAACCAGATGCTTATAAAGATGAAAATTTTAAAAAAAGTATATATAGCATTAAAATAGGGCAATCTGGGTATGTATATATGCTAAATGAAAAGGGTGATTTTGTTGTTCACCATAAAGAAGAGGGTAAAAATTTAATATCTCATGATTATGTAAAACATATAGTAAGTGACAAAAAAGGTGGAATTTATGAGTATGTTTCTGCAACAACTGGACAAGATAAGATAACTGCATACAGATATATTGAAAGCTGGGGACTTTGGGTCGTTCCAGGGGTAAATAAGGCTGATTATTTTGAAAGTATAAGAAATAGCTTTTTAACATATTTTACTATTATAGGTATTATCTTAACAGTTATTTTAACATTGATTAACTATATAACAGGAACAAGTGTACTGAAACCTGTTACAGAACTTCAAGATGTTGCAAAAGATTTATCACAAGGAGATGGTGACTTAACAAAAAGACTTCCTACAGGTGTTAATGATGAAATAGGAGTTGCTAGTGGATTTTTTAATAAATTTATCACAAAAACACAAAGTACAGTAAATGAAGCAAAAAGTTCGGCAAGTGTTGCTTTGAGTTCTAGTAAATCGTTGGAGGACTCTTCTAATATACTAAAAAAAGAGATACATGTTGAAAGAGAACATATAAAAAGTACAGTTGTATTAACAAATAATATAAATGATGTTTTAGCCTCTTCTGTAGAGATTGCAAAAGAGACAAAAGAGCATATACAAGATACATTTGATGGATTAAATAATGTAGTTTTTGAGATACAAACTATTTCTCAACAAATAGAAGAAGCCGCTATATTGGAAACAGAACTTACTTCAAAACTTCACCATCTATCTAATGAAGCAAAATCTGTACATAATGTATTATCTATAATTTCTGATATAGCTGGTCAAACAAATCTATTGGCTTTAAATGCTGCCATTGAGGCAGCTCGTGCTGGAGAGCATGGAAGAGGCTTTGCTGTTGTTGCTGATGAAGTTAGAAAATTGGCTGAAAGAACACAAAAAAGTTTAGCAGAAATTAGTGCTGTTATAAATACAATGGTTCAATCAATTTCAGACTCTTCTGACATGATGCAACGAAATGCAGAAAATATAGAAAACTTGACTCTAAAAAGTGAAGCAATTAAAGAGCAAACTACACTATTTATCCAAAAAATGAGTAATGGTGTAAAAGCAGCGGAGCAGAGTTTAAGAGATTCTGAAACAATATCTTCAAATATTAAAAATATAGTTACAAAGTTGAATATAATTGATAACATATCTTCAAATAATCAAATTTCTATAGAAAAAATTGCAGAAATAGCAGATAATTTACTTCAATCTTCAAATGTATTACAACAACGATTACATGAATTTAAAAGTTAAAAAAGGGGTGTTTTAATGGTTAAAAAGTGTTTATTTCCAGCTGCAGGTTATGGTACAAGATTTTTACCTGCTACAAAGGCAATGCCTAAAGAGATGTTGCCAATTTTAAATAAACCACTAATTCAATATGGTGTTGAAGAGGCTTTGAGTGCTGGAATTGACAACATGGCAGTTGTTACAGGTAGGGGAAAACGAGCGATAGAGGATCATTTTGATATTAGTTATGAGCTTGAACACCAAATAAGAGGTACAGACAAAGAGAGATATTTAGCTGATATTAGAGATATTATAGATAATTGTACATTCTCTTACACTAGACAAATAGAGATGAAAGGTTTAGGTCATGCTATTTTAACTGGTGAACCGTTAATCGGCAATCAACCATTTGCTGTAATATTGGCTGATGATTTGTGTTATGAAGAGAAAGACCCAATTTTGTCTCAAATGGTTAGAATGTATGAGAAATATAGATGTTCTATTGTAGCTATTGAAGAGATAGATAAAAGCCAAACAAATAAATATGGAATAATCGCTGGTAAAGAGATAGAAGAAAATCTGTTTATGGTTACAAACATGGTAGAAAAACCAGACCCAAAAGATGCACCATCAAATTTAGCAATCATTGGTAGATATATATTAACTCCTGAAATATTTGATATTTTAAGAAATACAAAACCTGGAAAAGGTGGCGAAATACAGATAACTGATGCACTTTTAACACAATCCAAAACATCTATGGTTTTAGCATATAAATTTAAAGGTAGAAGATTTGATTGTGGAAGTATAGAAGGGTTTGTAGAGGCTACAAACTTTTTTTTCAATCTAGTACAATCTAAAAGTATCAAAAAAAAAGAGGAAAATTTAATACAAAATTAACAAATAGATGATACGATTAGAAAAAATTTTGGATTTTGAATGCATGAAGGTGAAATAAAAATGAAAAAAACTGCTATATTAATATTTTTATTTGTAGCAGTTTTTCATGTTACTTTTTTTATATTTAAAATTAATTCTATTACAGAACAAAAAGAGATTGTCAAAACTACTGAACAAAAGATAAAAATGACACAAGTTGTTATACTACCTTCTATTGAACAAAAAGCTCCAAGTCCTAGTGAATTTAGAAAAGAGATTGTAAAAACTACTCATGAAATAGAGCAAAAAATTAAGCCAATAATTGAGAAAAATCAAAAAATAGTAAAAAAAGAGGTAAAAAAAATTTCTAAGAAAGATGAAAGTTTTAAACAAATTGTAGAAAAAGAGTTTATTTCTGTAGAAAATAAAGAAGAGATTAAACATGCAAAAAGCGATATTTCTATCTCTAATGAACCTACTTCTAAAGAATTAGAAGAGTTAAAACAGAAAAATTTATTAGATGAACAGAAAAAACAAGAGATATTAAATCAATATCTAGCACAAATTACTGAATATATTCAAAAAAATAAAACATATCCAAATACAGCCAGAAGATTAAAACAAACGGGTGTTGTTGAACTTCATTTTATAATAGAAAAAAATGGTGAAATTAAAAATTTAAGTGTAAAAAACTCTTCAAACTCCTCATATTTAGATTCAGCTTCTATAGATATGATAAAAAAGATAGGTTCATTTAATCCTATACCAAAAGAGTTAGAAAAAAATAGCATTGAAATTGTTGTACCTATTGAGTATAAATTAATTTAAAAGGAAAAATGTATGATTTTATTTGAATATTTTGAACAAGGTGGTTTTATTATGTATATTCTGCTTTTTTTAAATATTATAGGTTTCTCGATTTTATTGTATAAAACAATACTACTACTATTGTTGAAAAAAAATCATCAAAATTTAATAAACTCCATTCTTTATTCGCTATCTTCAAAAATTGATACAAAAGTTGATGAGCAGTTAATTATACAAGCTATTGAAAAAGAGCTTAGTTATCAACTTAAAAATTATGAAAGTGGGCTTGATGTTGTAAAAATAATTGCTACTATTTCTCCACTATTAGGATTGTTGGGTACTGTTATTGGTGTTTTTATCTCTTTTGAATCAATAAGTAAACAAGGTTTAGGTGACCCATCTATATTTGCAGAAGGTATATCATTAGCATTAATTACAACAATAGGTGGGCTTGTTGTTGCAATACCTCATTATATAGGTTACAATTTTTTAATCTCTATGATAGATAATATCGAAGCTATTTTAGAAAAAAAGATAATCTTGCAAATATTGGAAAATAAATAGTGAAACGAAGAGAACATATCTATCCAGATTTAACACCGTTAATTGATGTTGTATTTTTATTACTTATCTTTTTTTTAGTTTCATCTGTATTTAAAAAAGATGAATTAGCTTTAATGCTTGATTTACCAGATGTTGGCTCTAAAAAGATAGAGATAGAAGAGAAAGATTTAACAATAGAATTAAATGATAAAGATGTGGCATTTAAAGGCAAAAAGATGTCATTTGTAGAATTTGAAACAGCTATCAAAGAATTTCAAGATACAAAAAAACAGCTTAATATTAGAATTGATAAAAATGTAAATTATGAAAGAGTTGCAAAACTACTGAATATACTGCAAACAAATGGATTTTATAATTTGGCATTGCCAATAGAGTTAGAAAAATAGACTGTTCGACTTTTTTTAATAGAAGACATAAAGTCTTCTATTAAATTAAGCCATATCTTCCCAACCTTTTGGTGGTGCAACTGGCGGTTCACCTGATGGCGGAGGCATATTCGGGTGGTCGTATGCACTAAAATGTGGAGCAGGAGGCATATAATACCAAAACCCAACTAAACAACCCATCTAACATTACCAACAATTAAACAAAATTATGAAACAATAACAACAACAATAACAACTAAGAAGA
>JACAEZ010000167.1 GCA_013388565.1 Campylobacterales bacterium
GAACTTTATAGTGAGATAGATTTTGATGTTCCTATCTCTACTACATGTGATAGTTATGGAAGATATAAACTTTACATGGAAGAGATGAGACAATGTATTAGAATTTTAAGACAATTAATTCCTATGTATAAAGAGACTTCACCTGAATTAATGGCTGAAGCACCGAAATTTATTTCTGCACCAAAAGAGCAGTTACTTACTCAAAACTACTCTTTAATGCAACACTTTGTACTTGTAACACAAGGTATGAGACCACCGGTTGGGGAAGTTTATGTTCCAACTGAATCTCCTAAAGGTGAACTTGGATTTTATATAAATTCTGTTGGTGACCCATATCCATATAGATTAAAAATAAGAGGACCAAGCTTTTTCCATACAGGGATTTTACAAGATTTATTACCAGGATGTTATATAGCCGATGTTGTAACAATTATTGGAAGTACCAATATAGTTTTTGGAGAGGTTGATAGATAGGAGCTAAAAAATGCAAAGATATGATTTGAGACATTTAAAAGATAGTTTTTATGACAAAATGTTGGAGATTTTAGAATCAACTAAACCAGAAGAGGTTTCAATATTTATGTTTGAAATCGGAGATTTTAGTTCGGTTCAAAAAAGTGCTGATATTGTTAAAGGTGCTGGTCATGAGTTGCTTAACTCACTTAAGTATAATGAAGTCGATTGGACACTAGTTGTTAGAAGGAGAAAATAGTGAGCAAAGTTGTTTTCAGTCTTTGGCAAAATGAGCTTATCGATAATAGAGATAAGTCAGAGACTGAATGTAAAGAGTCTGCTTTTAAATTTCCTGTAAACTTTGGAGACAATGCAACTAAAGCATTTATAGGATGGGAAGGTGTAGCAATATTTGATAAAGATATTGATGTTGTGAAACTCTCATGTGAATATGCCGCTCAATATCAAGTCTATTCTGAAGCTTGTGGAAGATGTGCTCCTGGTAGATGGGGTGGTAGAATACTTTATGATTTACTCGATAAAATAGCTAGAGGTGAAGGTGAATTAAGCGATATTGAACATTTAAAAGAGGTTTCACAAACTATGAAAGAGACTAGTAAATGTGAAATTGGCAAAAGTGTCCCAAAACCTCTATTAACTTTGATTGAATATTTTCAAAATGATTTTTTGGATTTGATATACAATAAAAAGAGATCTAAATATTATGATAATAGTGATGTTAAATACATCTCAAAAGTAACAGCTCCATGTATGGATGCTTGTCCTGCTCATGTTGATATTCCAGCTTATATCGAAGGTGTTAAAGACTTGTTACTTGATGATAGTTTAAAAGCTACTAGAAAAACTATGCCATTAGCTCACACATGTGGTAGAGTTTGTCCTCATCCTTGTGAAAATGAGTGCAGAAGAGCAAATGTTGATGAACCTATTTCTATCATGGAGCTTAAACGAATTGGTGCTGATTATGAAGATAGTCATGGCTTAAATTGGTTTCATCCAACAACTCCAAAACCAAAAAATGGTAAAAAAGTGTGCATAATCGGTGCTGGACCAGCTGGATTAACCGCAGCTTACTACTTAGCATTAGAGGGTGTTCATTGCGATGTTTATGAAGAGTTGCCAGTACTTGGTGGTGAGGTTGCAGTTGGAGTACCTGAATATAGAATGCCAATTGGAAAATATAATCAAGATATAGAACTTGTTAGGTCATTAGGTGTTAATTTTATTACAAATTTTAGAGTAAAACCAGATGATATGATTAAGTTTGAACAAGATTATGATGCAGTTGTTGTTTGTACTGGAACAAGGCTTTCTAAAAAAGTCAGATGTAAAAATGAGAGAACAGAGATAAAAGGGTATTGGCCAGCAATTCCGTTTCTTGACCAGATAAATTTAAATATAAAATATAATTTAGCTGAACCAGTTGATTTGACGGGTAAAACTGTTGTTTGTGTTGGTGGTGGTTTTACATCTATGGATGTTGTTAGATGTTCGATTAGAGCAAATGCAAAAAGAGTTGTTATGCTTTATAGAAGAGATGAAAAGACAATCATCAAAAACACATCATACGAAGAGTATCATGAAGCTATTGAAGAGGGTGTTGAGTTTATATTCCAAAGTGCAATTGAAGAGATTTTTACAGATGAGAATGATAGATTGACAAAACTTAGAATAAATATGTACGAAGAACAAGCAGACCCAAATGGTGGAAGACCACAACTTGTAAAAGTTGAAGGTGCTGATTTTGATTTAGAGTGCGATTATTTGGTGCCAGCTGTTTCGCAAGATGCGGATTTATCGCTACTACCTAAAGAGTGTGAGATAGATATGACTAGCTGGGGTACTATCAAAACAGATGGTACAACATACATGACAAACAAAAAAGGGATATTTGCAGCAGGTGATTGTGAATATGGACCTATGACTATCGTAAATGCAGTTGGTCAAGCAAAAAGAGCTGCTTCATGTATTGTGAGATATTTAGAAAGTGGTGAAGCAAAACGAAATGATGATGAAATTATGGAAGATAGCCTAAGAAGACTTAGAGTTTATAACAAAAAAGAGAAAGTTAGTGGTTGGCTCAAAGGTTTGAAAAGAGAGGTTAGTGAAAAGCTTGATGTGGAGAGTAGAAAATATAGCCAAGAAGAGGTTAATTTTGGTTTCACACAAGAACAGGCACTTTATGAAGCTAGTAGATGTATGCGATGTTACTATATCGCTATGGTAGCGGTGTGAGGGGTTTATCATGACAACATTTTATATAAACGGTCAAAAAGTAACCGCTAATAAAAACGATACGATTTTGTCAGTAGCTAGACGAGAGGGGTTTTATATACCTACACTTTGCTATCTTACAAAAGTAAAACCAATCTCTTCATGTAGGCTTTGTGTTGTAGAGGTTGAGGGGCAAAATGGGTTTATTTTGAGTTGCCAAACTCCGCCAGTTGAAGGGATAAATGTTATTACAGATTCTCAAAAACTTTTCACTCATAGACAAAATATCATGAAGATGTATGATGTAAATCATCCGTTAGAGTGCGGTGTTTGCGATAAAAGTGGAAATTGTGATTTGCAAAATAAAACATTAGATTTTGAAGTTAGTTCTCAAGAGTTTAGTGCAAAAGAACAAAAAAGAGTGATTGAAAATTGGGGATTTATAAAATATGATGAGTCTTTATGTATTTTGTGCGAAAGATGTGTTCATGTTTGTAATGAAGTAGTTGGTGATAATGCTTTAAAAATTGGAGTAGGTGGATACAAATCAAGAATAGTTAGAGTTGAAGATAGTAGTTGTAGTGAGTGCGGTGAATGTATGGCTGTTTGTCCTGTTGGTGCATTGACTACAAAAGATTTTCAATATAAAACAAATGCTTGGGAACTTCAAAAAATTCCAGCAACTTGTGCACATTGTAGTAGCGGGTGTCAAATATTTTATGAAGTAAAACATGTTGGCAGTTGTGAAAAAAGTGATAAAAAAGTTTATAGAGTTACAAATGATGTTGATATAAATTCACTTTGTGGAGCTGGACGATTTGCTTATGACTTTAATAACAGTAGTGTAAAAGATAAAGATAAATTTGAAAAAGCTATAGAAGCATTTCATGTAGCTGATACTATTGTATTTAATTCATATATAACTAATGAAGAGGCTTTAATTTTACAAAGATTAAAAGAAAAATTTGGTTATAAACTAATTAATAGCAGTGCTTTAAAATATCAAAAATTCTTACAAGAGTTTTCAAAAAGTGCTGGTAGTATGTTGTATAATGGAACGATTGAAGATATTAAAAGTGCTGATTTTGCGATAGTTTTAGGTTCAAAAATTTCATCTGATAATCCAATTGTTAAATATGCTTTAAATACTGCACAAAAAAATAGACGAGCTGAAATTTGTTATTTACACCCAATACAAGATGAAGATATTAAGCAAATTGTTACACAACATATTAAGTATGAAGTTGGTTCAGAAGAGGGTGTTGTAGCACTTCTTTTACAACTATTTTTAAATCAAGAAAATCTTGAAGATAGTTTAAAAAGTTATATAGATGAACTTGATATTGGATATTTAAGTGCAGAGAGCAATATCGGCGAAGAAGAGTTAAGCAAATTAAAAGCTAAATCAATAAGAAAACAAAATTTTGTATTAGTTATTGGTGAAGATTTAATTACACATAAAAGAGCTGAAAATATTGCTAAATTGATTGGCTTATTTCAAAAATATACACAATTTAAAGTAATAATTATACCAACCCAAACAAATACATTAGGTGTTAGTTTGATTTGTGATTTAGATGAAAAAAAAGGTAACTACTCGATAGGATATAATGTAAAAGGAAATTTTACACTAAGTTGTTTTGATGGAGATTTGTCTATGCCATCATTAAATCAGCAAGAGGGTACATTTACTACCATAGATAAAAGAGTAGTTCCTACAAATGTTGCTATTTCATATAATGGTTATTGTTTAAATGATATAGCAAATGCAATTGGACTAAATAAAAAATATACTATAGATTATACTATTGAATTACCTCATGAAAAAGGTTTTATAAAAAAATCATTTGATGAGTTGTCTAATTTTTATAATCTAAACGGTGATGACAATAGAGGGTACGCATTAGAAAACAAAGTTGTTAATAGTATTGTAGCAGTAGAGAGTGTTGAAGATATTGGTGAATTTAATGGAACAGTTGTTTATAGATGTGAAAGTGTAAATCAATTTAATTATAATACATTTGTTTCTAAAAATTTAGCTAATGATAGCTTTTTAATTGGCTCAAATCAGTTTGCTATTGCTGCAAAAATAGGTGATGGTGATGAAGTTGAATTTAGTATTGGTGAAAATTTAATCAAAAAAGTGTTTAAAATAGACAAAAAGCTAAAAGGAACTATTGCAATGAACCCTAGTTTTGATAGGCTATTAAGTGACGATTGGGTATCCTCTTCTTATCGTTATCAAAAAGTTACTATAAAGAGGGTGGAGGGTTAATGGAAACACTAATAACAGTTACAATTGATGGTACAGAGATAAAAACAAAAGAGGGAGAATATATATTAAATATAGCAAGAGCTAATGGAATATTTATTCCTGCTATTTGCTATCTTACAAGATGTTCTCCAACTTTAGCTTGTAGGTTGTGCTTAATTGATATTGATGGCAAAAGAGCATATGCATGTAATGCTAAAGCAAAAGATGGAATGAAAGTGACAACAATCACAGATGAAATTGCTGTTGAAAGAAGAGCTATCATGGAGGTTTATGACATAAACCATCCTCTTCAATGTGGAGTTTGCGATCAAAGTGGCGAATGTGAACTTCAAAACTATACTCTTGAAATGGAAGTAAATACACAAAATTATTCTATAAAAGATACACAAAAACAAAAACAAACTTGGAGCAATTTTATCTCTTATGACCCAAGTCTTTGCATAGTTTGCGAAAGATGTGTCACTGTTTGTAAAGATATGATAGGTGAAAGTGCATTGAAAACTGTAAAAAGAGGCGGTGAGGAGATAGATGTAACTTTTAAAGAGAGTATGCCAAAAGATTCTTATGCTATGTGGAATAAATTAAATAAATCTTTAATAGGTGCAAATAACGGTGATACTCTTGATTGTTCAATGTGTGGAGAGTGTATATCTGTTTGTCCTGTTGGAGCAATTGTTAGCAGTGATTTTAAGTATAAATCAAATGCATGGGAGCTTAGGTCAATTCCTGCAACATGTGCTCATTGTAGTAGTGGTTGTCAAATTTTTTATGATGTAAAACATGACTCTATAGACAATTTTGAAACTGAAAAAATATACAGAGTAAAAAATGAGTGGAATTATGTTTCTTTATGTGGAGCTGGTAGATTTGGATATGATTTTGAAAATAGAGCTAAAAAAGATAAAACAGCTTTTGATAGAGCCATTGAAGCATTTAAAAAAGCAAAAAGTATAAAATTTAGCTCTTATATAACAAATGAAGAGGCTCTTATCTTACAAAAATTAAAAGAAAAATATGGGTATAAACTTATAAATGAAGATGGGTATAGATTTAAAAATTTCATGAATGAGTACTCAAAAGTAAGTGGTACACTTTTTAATACTACAACTACAAAAGATATTCATGATAGTAATTTTGTAATATCTATTGGTAGTGCGATTAGATATGATGCACCAAATATCAGTTATGCTCTAAATAACTCATTAAAAATAAATAAAGGTTCTGCAATTTACTTCCACCCAATCAAAGATACTATTGTTGAGTCTTTTAGTAAAAATATTCAAGAAATTAATATTAATTGTTATAGTGAAGAGGCTTTACTTCTATTCTTGATAGATAAGTTTGCTAATAAAGAGAAATTGCCATCAGATTTAGTTGAATTTTTAAATTCTCAAAAAGAGAAGATTACAAAAAGTGTTACAGAAATAATTAAAGAAGATGTCATAGAAAAAGTAGTAGATGAAAATGGTGTAGAAAAAGAGGTTAAAAAAAGTGTTCCTAAAAAAATAGTAAAAGATGTTGAAGTAGAAATTAGTAAACTTTATGATGTTATAGGTATTGATGATTCAATAAACTCTATAATAGAAAATTTAATTGCTAAAAAAGATAGTTTTTCATTGATTATTGGTGAAGATATTATATCAAGCGAAAATTACAAAAATTTAGCAAAATTAGTTGCACTATTTGAAAAATCTACACAATTTAAAGTGTTAATAATACCTACAAAAACAAATACACTAGGTGTAAGCCTAATTTGTGATTTAGATGAAAAAGCTGAAGGTTTTACTATAGGTTACAATTGTGATGGTGATTTTAAATTAAGTGCATTGGGTGATGGTGATTTGGATATTCCAGCATTAAATCAACAAGAGGGTACTTTTGTAAATATAGATAAAAGAGTTGTACCGACAAATGTTGCTATAGAATTTGATGGATATTGTTTAAATGATATTGCTTTGACACTTGGTATATCTAAAAATAGATATACAATAGACTATACAAAAGAGTTACCTTTAGTAACAGGTTTTCAACATATCAATTTTGATAAATTAAAAAATATGTATGATAATAATGGAAATGAGATAAGAGGTTACTCTTTGATACAAATTGAAACAAATATTGATGAATTTGTATTCAATAAACCTAATTTAAATATACAAAAAGATAAAATTACTGCATATAGATGTAATCCATATACCCAATTTAGTTATTTTACAAACAAAACTACTCAATTAAAAGCAAAAGCTTCTATAAAATTGACAAAAAGTTTGGCAAAAGAGTATGAGTTGGAAAATGGAAGTTTATTAAAAGTGGTTTTTAGTGACGGTTCGTTAGAGTTACCAGTTGAGATAGATGATAAATTAGATGGCAATTTTGTTCTAATACCAGATTTTGACAAAAATGTTTCTGTAAATCACTATTTTAAAAATGGTAGATATTCTCCAATTACATTAAATAAGGTGAATGCATGAGTGATTTAGCTTATATTATAGAAACAATACTGAAAATAGTAGCAGTGCTTACTATTTTTTCTGCATTAGCAGGTTTTGCTACATATTTTGAAAGAAAAATACTTGCATTTATGCAAAGAAGACTTGGCCCTATGCATGTTGGTCCTTATGGTGTTTTACAAGTTTTAGCTGATGGTATTAAACTTTTTACAAAAGAGGATTTTATACCCCAACTAGCTGTAAAACCAATATTTAAAATAGCACCTGTAATTGCAGCAGCAACTGCATTTACAGCACTTGCTGCAGTTCCTCTATTTCCAGAATTTGAAATTTTTGGACATAAAGTAACACCAATTATATCTGATATAAATGTTGGATTATTGTATGTGTTAGGTGTAATGGCAATTGGAATGTATGCACCACTACTTGCTGGTATGGCATCAGCTAACAAATGGTCATTACTTGGTGGTGCTAGAGCTGTAATTCAACTATTGAGTTTTGAAGTTGTAACTGGTTTAGCGGTGATAGCTCCTCTAATGATGATAGGTTCGCTATCGTTAATCGAGATAAATAATTATCAACAAGGTGGTATTATAGATTGGATAGTATGGTGTCAGCCAGTTGCATTTGTACTATTCTTAATAGCAGGATTTGCAGAAACAAATAGAACACCGTTTGACCTATTAGAACATGAAGCAGAGGTTATATCAGGTTTTGCTACTGAATATTCTGGCATGAGATGGGGTATGTTTTTTATTGGTGAATATGCGAATATGATTACTATATCATTTTTGGTTAGTATTATATTTTTGGGTGGTTTTAATGACCTTTGGTTTATACCAGGCGGTTTAGCAATTATAATTAAAGTTGCATTTTTTATATTTTTCTTCTTGTGGGCAAGAGCTGCTTGGCCTCATGTAAGACCAGACCAGTTAATGTGGCTATGTTGGAAAGTGTTAATGCCTATTGCACTTTTAAATATAGTGGTAACTGGTATTGTACTAATGTAATTGAAAGGGTTTTGATATGAAAAAAGGTACACAAAATTATATAAATATTCATACAGAATCTTCTCCTCAAAAACCATTTGAAATGTTTAAACAAATTGTAAAAAGAACTTTCAAAGGTGAAATGTTTGTAGGATTGTGGATAGTATTTAGAGAAATGATTAGATTTAATATTCATACAATTCAATATCCAAAAGAAAAATTACCATTAAGTCCAAGATATAGAGCAGTTCATAAACTTTTAAGACTTATAGAAAGCGGTAATGAGAGATGTATAGGATGTGGTTTGTGCGAAAAGATATGTATAGCAAATTGTATAAGAATGGATACAAAAATAGATGAAAATTCAAGAAAAGTAGTAACTGAATATACAATCAATTTAGGTAGATGTATATACTGTGGTTATTGTGCTGAAGTGTGTCCAGAACTTGCTATTGTTCATGGAGATAGATATGAAAATGTAAGTGAACAAAGAGCACATTTTGTTTTGAAAGATGATATGCTAACACCACTTGATTTATTAAAACAAAAAGAGCAAAAAGAGTATCCAGGGTTTGGGGCAATTAGCGATGAAGCTGATAAATTTATCAAAAAAACCCCTCTTGCATATTAATTAAAAGGAATAACAATGTATGAGGTAGTTGCTTTTTATCTATTTTCTGCTTTAACTGTTTCAATGTTTTGGATAACAGTTACAAGTAAAAATGTTTTATATTCTATGAGTGCACTAGCAGCTGGTATGATATTTATATCAGGATTTTTCTTTTTGTTAAATGC
>JACAEZ010000136.1 GCA_013388565.1 Campylobacterales bacterium
CAAAACTGCTCATGAGGGCTAAAAATAGATAAAATGCTTTTTTATTAAAATATGCAATAATTGATAACAAAATATAAAATAGTAAAAAATATATATTAATTTGAATTATTGAACTATCAACATGAAGAGAAAAAATTTTAATTAAATAGTTATCAAATATATCTCCAAATCCTATTATATGTGCGACTATTGATATTGGGTAAAAAATTGGAAAAATTATTGTAAAAAATATAGATGAGAATTGATAAATGGAAATAACATTAAAAATATAATGCACAATTGGTATCATTGAAAAAAATAGAAAAATATTTAAAAATATTGCAATTTTTACATTTGATAGATGTTTAAAATAGTTTAAAAATAGATAGATATAAAAAACTCCAAAAACAGAGAACCAAAAACCTACATTTATAACATATTGTGGAAATAGTGCCAAACTTATTAATATTACAATTAATAGAGTATAAATTGACAATATTTTTATAGACCTAAAATAAAAGTATGTAACGATTAAAAATAAAATTACAGCTCTTAAAAATGATGGTATAAAATCTATAAAATATAGATAAAAAAATATAAAAATTGATGAAATAATCAATAAATCTTCATTTCTATTTCTATATGGAAAAAATCTATCTTGTAAAAATTTATATGGAAAATAGAAAATCCAATATATAAAAAATGAGATAAATGCTAAATGAAAACCACTAATTGCAATAATATGGGCAATTCCATATAGTTGTGAAATATCTCTTGTATATTTTGAAGGTTCAGTTGCTAAAAAAAGTGCTGAATATAAATCTTTTACAAATAAATCTTCATGAACAGAGGTAATTTCTTTATAAAGATAATATTTTTTAGATGTTTCATGAAGCAAGGATATATAAATAGATACAGTATAAAAACTAGTTAGATACTCAAAAAATGTAATATCTTTTGCAGAAAATTTAATTTTTATATCTCTTAATTTTATATCTTTTAATTTATCATGAGTGGTTGTATAAAATGTGTAGCCATCTATACTTTTTAATTTTAATACTTGATATGTTTTACTATTTTTCTCTTTTTCATATTGGTTTAATACAGTTGCTATTGTGTATGTATATTCTTTTTTTTTAAATTTTGAAATGATATATATTCACTTACCAAATTAAAACAGCATATAAATAGCAATGCAGTTAAAAATATAGATAGCTCAAATTTACTATTTATTAGTTTTAAATCAAAGGTTTGGCATTTCAATTTTTGTTGCACTTGTATCTATATTTGAAGTGGTATAAACATGTTCTATAGGTACATGACCACTATCAACAAATCTTGTAAATTTCTTTTGAAAAATTAAATCAACAGTTCCTGTTGGTCCATTTCTCTGTTTACCTATAATAATTTCAGCCTCTTCTTCCTCTTTTTCATTGAATTTTTTAGTATGTTCTTTTCCATCAGCCCTAGCTTTCATCTCTTTTTCTTTCTCTTCTTGAGCCCTATAAACATCATCTCTATATATAAATAAAATAATATCTGCATCTTGTTCAATAGCACCAGATTCTCTCAAATCACTTAACATCGGTCGTTTATTACTTCTACTTTCAAGTCCTCTATTTAACTGCGATAGTGCGATAATTGGTATTTTAAGCTCTCTTGCCAACATTTTGAGTCCTCTACTTATTTCACTAACCTCTAAATGTCTATCTTTATTTGAACTGCCACTCATAAGTTGTAAATAATCAATGATTGCTAAATTTATCTCTGGATGTTTATTTTTTAGTTTTCTAAGTTTAGCTTTTAGTTGATGAATGTTTAACATACTATCATCATCTATAAACAATTTTGATTTTTCCAGTGTCGAACATGCTTGATTTAATCTATCCCACTCATCATCTCTTAAATTTCCTATACGAAGTTCTTGTAAAGGTATAGATGTTTTCATGCTCAAAACTCTAAGCATTAACTGCTCTGCTGGCATTTCAAGAGAGAAAAATGCTACACTCTCATTTCTACTTAATGCTTTTTGCAAAATATTTAAAACAAAAGCTGTTTTTCCCATAGATGGACGAGCTGCAATAATAACTAAATCACCCTCACCAAATCCAGATGTCATCTTATTTAAATCTCTAAAACCTGTATCAATTCCTATAAGTCTTGAATTGCCTCTCTCTTTCATCTTTTGGATATGGTCTAATGTAGAGGCTAAAACTGTTACACTATCTTTAAATTCCGTTGTTGTATCTTGTGTAATTTTATAAATTTCTGCTTGAACAAAATCTATAACATCTGATGTAATTTGGTTATCTTCATTTGTAAGCTTACTAATAGTAATTGCTAACTTATTTAACTCTCTTTTTATAGAGTTCTCTTTTACTATTTTTATATAAGCTTCAACATTTACGATAGGATTTGTAGATAAAATATCTAATAAAACTGTATCATCAAATTTTTTATCTTTTATCAATATTTCTCGAATAAGTTCATCATCTATTGGTTCATTTTTGGCATAAAGCTCTTCACAAGCTTTATATATCATTTGATGAGATGGTAAATAAAAATCTTTATGACCTATTTTTTCAATTAAATCTTCTATCGTTTGAGGATTAAAAAAGAGAGAGCTTAAAAGAGCTCTCTCTATATTTAGTAAATTATCATTCATGAGAGTTTTTCTCTTCGTCTATAAAATCTTCTATCTCTTTTAAAAATCTAGGTATCAACTCATGTTCATCTAATTTTGCAACAACTTCACCTTTGACTATAATCATGCCACACCCTTTTCCATATGCAATAGCAACATCGGCATGTTTAGCCTCTCCCAAAGCATTTACAACACACCCCATGATTGATACATTAAGAGGTTTTTTAATATTTTTTGTTCTCTCTTCAACCTCTTTTACAGCACTCACTAAATC
>JACAEZ010000028.1 GCA_013388565.1 Campylobacterales bacterium
CAACAATCTCATAAACCTTTTGACCACCAGCTAAAGTGACAGTTACTTCATCGCCCTCTTCTTTTCCTACCAACTGTTTTGCTAGTGGTGAATGAAACGAAATAAGCCCTAAATTAGGATTGCTCTCACTACCACCAACAATAGTATAAGTAACCTCTTTTTCGCTATCCACATCTTGAAGTACAACAGTAGAACCAAAACTAACTCTAACATGAGGCAATGTCGATGGGTCTATTACATGAGCTCTTGATAAAATATCACTAAGTTCACCTATTCTAGCATCAATAAAAGCTTGTTTCTCTTTTGCTGCATGATACTCGGCATTCTCTTTCAAATCACCATAACTTCTAGCAATCTCTATCTCTTTTATAATATTTGGTCTTTCTACTTTTTTGAGATTTTCCAACTCTTTAAACACTTTTTCATAACCATGTGTAGTCATTGGTTCTTTTTGCATACTATACTCCTTTTTTGTTTTTATTTAATTTTATATAAATTGAGATAATTAGATACTAAATCAAAATGCACATAAATAAATTTTCATCAAAAGCTTATCTCTAAGGTTTTGTATGTACAAATATTGTGTTAATATTACATTTGTTTTGGTATAAAATACATCAAACATTTTTTTCAAAATACTTTTTAAACTTCTCTATTATAGTCTTAGCACTATAATCATTTGCTCTTTTGAGTGACCTCTCTTTATACTTTTCCATCAAATTTTCATGGTCATATAGTAATTCCATGGCTTCATATAAAGCATCGCTATCTTCAACTGCTGTTAAAATTCCATATTCAGCTAGTTCGATACTTTTTTCTATTTTGTACTCAACATCAGATTTTGGAGCTAAAATCTCTCTAGGACCGCTATTGCAATCAGTTGAGATAATAGGCAATCCACAAGCCATAGCTTCAGGTAACACATTTCCAAACCCTTCCCAAAGGCTCGAAAATACAAACACATCAGCATTATTTAAAAACTTAAATGGATTTTTTTGAAACCCTATAAAAAATACTTTTTTATCAATTTTCAACTCTTTAGCATAAGCTTTCAACTCTTTTTCAAGCTCACCAGTACCAACAATCACCAAATTACAATCATCTTCAATTTTTGAAAATGCCTTTAAAAGGTATTTTTGACCTTTTTGTTTTGTGAGTCTGCCGATGGTTATATATGTAAATTTTTTAAACATTTCTTGATGTTCTGGGCTTAGTGGTTCTTCTTTTTTTTCAGCAACCTCTTTTAAATTGACTGGATTATAGGCTATGAAATATTTATTTATAGGCAATTCATGTTTTAAATTATCATAAATCCCTCTTGAAATAAAGTAAAACCAATCAGCTTTTTTAAACAGCTCTCTTAAAAATGCAAAATATATGGGGTGTGATTTGTAGTTTGATTTTAAATCCACCTGCACATTTACAACTCTCATAGTTGGATAAAAACTTTTAGTGATGAGTGATACGATATTTGATTTTGAATTTGTAGAGATTATAATATCTGGTTTGACCTCTTTTAATGTTTTGACAAATTTAAAAGCACTCATAAAAAAGTTAAATTTATTTATCTTTTCATTCAGTGCTATCAACGGCACTCTGCTATCTAGCTCATAATCTAGCTGATTTTCAAGCAGTACCAATGTTGCATCCATGTTAAAATCCATCATTCGTTCAGTTATGATTTTAAATGCTTTTTCAGCTCCACCACCTTTTAGGTTATCTATTAAAAAGAGATATTTTGCCACCACTACTTCCTTATCGTACAAATTTTTCAAACAATTCTATATACAAATTCACCATTTTATCGACATTTGCAAACTCTTTGGCAAAGGAGAGACCATTTTTTATAAGTTGTTGTTTTAAATCATTATTTGATTTAATCAACATAATATTTTTTACAATCTCTTCACTATTATTGTATTCAAACAATAATCCATTTTGTTTGTGAGTCACTATTTCACCTGTTCCACCAACATTTGAAGCTATCACAACACAACTATTTGCCATACTTTCAAGCACAACATGAGGTAAGCTTTCATGAATAGAGTTTTGAATAAATATATCACTACGAGATAGCTCTTTTGCCACCTCATCTTTTGAGACTTGACCCAAAAAGTTTATTTTAACATTTAAGTTTTGAGCCAAATTTGAAATCTCACTTTTAAGCGGTCCATCACCGATAATCGTGTATTCATACTCAAAATCCAGCTTTGCCAAAGCTTTTATAACACCCTCAATTCCTTTTAGTGGGATAAGCCTTGCAACTGAAACGATTTTAAACTTTTCACTTTTTGTTTTTTCATAACTTTTAAGTTCAACAGCATTATAAATCACACCCAATTTTTCATCTGGATAACCCCAAGCTTGAACGATATTTTTCAGATATTTTGATGGAGTTATCAAAAAATCGCTATTAAAAACCCCAAAATTTCTATAAAAATTTGTCAATTTTGATTTAAAATCAAGATTTGCTACTTGATACTCTTCCAAATTTCCTTTAAACCTACCGCTACTATTTGCTCTCTCCCAAGCAATATCGCCTACAAGCTTTTGAACTAATGGCTTTCTTGCAACTTTTGAAGCGATGACTGCCTCAAAAACCAATGTGTTTGAAAATATCAAATCACTTTTTTTAGCACTCTCGATAATCTTTTTTATAACCAAAAAATCTCTCAACGGCTTTTTTATCTTTCGTGAAATTCTAAAAACTTTAAAATTGTATTTACTATCATCATGACTCTCATCGCTCAATGTCACAACCTCTACATTTACCCCTTTTTGAGCCAAAGCAGAGGCTAAAAGTGGCACAAAACTAGCAGGACCGCCAATATCAGGCGGAAAAATCCCAGTCGTTATAGTGATATTTTTAAGCTTTTTCATAGACACTTTTTCCAAGAATTGATTATATTTTCCGTCATGATAGCTTTATCAAACTTTTTTGTACTATTTGTTTTTGCATTTTGCTTAAACTCATCTATTTTTTCATTTTTTATCAAATATTCACACTTTTTTGC
>JACAEZ010000037.1 GCA_013388565.1 Campylobacterales bacterium
ACTTTCATCTAAAAAATATTTTAATTTTTTTCCAGCTCTTCCAACATATTGTCTATTTTCTAAAACTTTTACTTCATGATTTGTTATTTCAAAAGATGGCTTATTCATAATTAAGCCATCAACTAAAACTAAATTTGCTTCTATTAACTCTTTTGCTTTGTTTCTGCTTTGGGCAAACGAGTGTTCAAATAGATAATTATCAAGTCTCATGAAGATTAAAAACTATGAGAAATAAATAGAAGTCTGCAACTATTTTCAATAACAGCTATCTTTTTTGCAAGTTGATTTATATCTCTATCATATACATACACACCGTACCCTTTTATTATCATGATATTTGAATTTGTATTTTTTAAATGTCTATATATTTCAACATCAGCTCTTTCATACCAATTATCAAAACTTTTAGGGTCATACACTTTTAGAGATTCAAACATTGTATAACCAAAATAATCTTTTGGAACTATTTTGCTATGTTCTAAACAGTAAGCAGTTGTATAAGGTGGCATTCCAAATGCTACATATTTGGCTTCTGGAATATTTTGATATATATTTTGATGAATATAAGAGTCAATACTAGCTTCATTCCATCTATAATCTTTATTAAAATATAGCTCAATCAAACTATGTTCATCTATATCATCAAAAATAGCCTCTTTTTTATTTATAATAAATCTGTTATAGTCTGTTTTTGCTGATATAGAACCATGATAAATACCAAAAAAGTTTTTTCTAAACATAGATAAACAGACACTTCTAAGCTGATTTATCAAATGGTTATCCATGAAAGTATCTCCAAATTTATTTTTATTTTTATTAACTTTCGTTATTATATCAATCTTAAATTGACTAATAGATAAAAAAGAGTAATTAATGAATAAAATCCCTCATCTGCCTGTACTTTTAGATGAAGTTTGTGACAGTTTTAAAAGTCTAAGTGATTTTGATATTTTTATAGATTGTACATTAGGATATGGTGGACATAGTGAAGCTATATTAAAAATGTTACCAAATATCAAATTAATAGCAATAGACCAAGATGATGAGGCTTTAAATTTTGCTAAGGATAGATTAAAACAATTTGAAAGTAGAGTTGAGTTTAAAAAAGGTAGATTTTCAGATGTTGTAAAATCTTTAGATGTTCCAATAGCTGGATTATTGGCTGATATTGGAGTTTCATCTTTACATTTAGATAAAGATGATAGAGGGTTTGGATTTTATTCGACAGAGCTTGACATGAGAATGGATAAAAATAGTCATGAGATTTCTGCAAAAGATGTTTTAAATAGTTATGATTTACTCTCTTTAGAGAAAATTTTTAGAGATTTTGGAGAGATAAGAGAGTATAAAAAGTTGGCAAAACTTATAACAGAATATAGAAAAACTAAAAAATTTGAATCATGTTATGAGTTTTCAAATTTAATAGAAAAACATTTTAAAAAACAAAAAATTCATCCAGCGACTTTGGCTTTTCAAGCAATTAGAATAGAGGTAAATCAAGAGTTGCAAGAACTAGAAGAGTTGCTTAAAACATTAGAACAAAAAAAACCAAAAAATGCAGTTATCGCAATTATCTCTTTTCACTCATTGGAAGATAGAGTTGTAAAAAATTACTTTAAAAAGTGGTCGAGTGATTGTATATGCGATGAAAATGTATATAAATGTGAATGTGGAAATAATAACTCACTAGGTGAAGTTATAACAAAAAAACCGTTAACTGCAACAGACAGTGAGATAAAGCAAAATGCAAGGTCAAGAAGTGCAAAATTAAGGGTCTTTAAATTCCATGGCAACTAGTAAAGTAAATTTAAACAGTAAAGAAAAAGCAGACCTTACATCTGTTTTAAACTACATTTCTAAAAGTGAGCAAGAGTTTGGGGTAAAATATTTAATCATATCTCTTTCTATATTAGTAATTATGTTATTGATATTGGGTCCTAAAATTTATATTAGAAGTAATATTTACTATAAATCTATGTATATAGAAAAACTTAAATATCAGTATAATTCACTTATTGCTGAAAATAGCAATTTAAAAAATAAACTTGAAAAGACAAAGTTTAATAATCTTGTAATAGATACTACATTTTAAAAAAGGAGAGATTTTGACTACTAAAAAAAATAAAACACTAAAAAAACTAGAGAGTGTTGAAGCTTTTAAAAAGTTTGTGAGTGAATTTCAACAAAGTTCATCCTACAGAGAGCCTATTGGATTTGGGATTGCTAGAGTTGATAGAGGTCAAGTAAATAGTGAAAAAATTCTTCAAGCTACATATCCTGTTGTAAATTGGAAAGAGAATTTTGGAAGTGCCGCTGTTTTTTTAGCTTCACTTGAAGCAAGTGGAGTTGGTATAGATGTTAGTGGAAGTGAGTTTGTATCATCGATTAATGCTAAATTTATTGAAAATGCACTAAATCTATTTGAACCATTCATGAATGAAGCTGATGGTGATAAACATCGAAATATTCAAGTTATTGCTATGCTTGAAGAGGTACTTGGTATGGAAGGGTTTGATGTAGAGGTTGATTATAAAATTATATTTATTTTTGAAGATGTAGCTCCAAAAAGTGTTGAGAGTGCATATTTGAAACTATATGCTCTATCACTAGGCAAAGCTCCACTTAGAAGTTTAAATCTAAATGGTATATTTGGACTACTTACAAACTGTGCTTGGGCTCAAGGAACACCGATAGAGTTAGATTATTTAAGAGAACATGAAATAGAACTTAAGCTTACAAACTCATATCCGCCGATTGATTTTGTTGATAAATTTCCACGATTTTTAACTCATGTAATCCCTGCTGATAATACAAGAGTATTGGATAGCTCAAAAGTTAGATTTGGAGCTCAACTAGCAGCTGGAACAACTGTCATGCCAGGGGCTAGTTATATAAACTTTAATGCTGGAACAACTGGTGCTGTTATGGTTGAAGGTAGAATTTCAAGTTCGGCTATTGTAGAGGCTGGAAGTGATGTTGGTGGTGGAGCTTCTATTTTAGGGGTACTTAGTGGTACAAATGGAAATCCTATCACTATCGGTAAAAATACACTTTTAGGTGCAAACTCTGTAACTGGAATTCCTTTGGGTGATGGTTGTATTGTTGATGCTGGAATTTCTATTTTAGAAGGTACAAAAGTTTTTATATCTCGTGATGAAGTAGCTAAAATCAAAGATGTAAATCCATCTTTTAACCCAGATGAGTCAAAAGAGTTATTTAAAGGGCTTGAAATTGCTGGATTAAACGGTATTCATTTTAGACAAAATAGCCAAAATGGACAAATAACTGGCTCAAGAAGTAAAAGAGAAGTAAAATTAAATGTGGAGTTGCATTAACTAATTTAGCCTTTTAAAAGGCTAAATTACATTTTACTTTTACACTTAGGACAAATACCTCTAATATAAATGTCCACATTTTGAATATCATAATTTGTACTACTTTTTATAGACTCTTCAAACTTCTCAAATTCAAATTTATAATCTGTTAAATCATGACAACTAACACAAAATACATGAATATGTTCTCCATGAAGTGTTAGCTGATATTTAGTTTTGTGATTTGGTATTTTAACCTCTTCGATTAAATTTATATCTTGTAAAGATATAATATTTTTATATATTGTAGCTAATGAAACAGATGAAAAAATAGCTTTAACCTCTGTAAAAATTTCATCAACAGATAAATGCCCTTTAATTTTAAGCTGATTTAAAATTTCTATCCTTTGTGGTGTAGCTTTTAATCCTCTCTCATTTAATATTTTTGCATATTCCAATACTTAATCCTTATTTAAACAACTTTGTTAAAAAGTGTTATTTTACCAAGTTTTTCTTATAATAATAGAGATTACATTATAAGGAGTTTTTTTGGAATATTGGAATTATATTTATAGCAATTTCAATCCAGTAGCATTTGAACTATTTAATTTTAAAGTGCATTGGTATGGATTAATGTATATTTTGGCACTTTTAAGTGCATTAATGGTAGCCAAATGGATTGTTAAAAAAGATAACTTAAATATAAGTGAAACTTTATTGGACAACTACTTTATATGGGTGGAAATAGGTGTAATTTTAGGTGCTAGAATAGGTTATATTCTATTTTATGACCCAAATAAAGCATACTATTTATTAAATCCTTGGCAAATGTTTAATCCTTTTATAAATGGCGAGTTTGTAGGTATTAGAGGCATGAGTTTCCATGGAGCATTGATAGGCTTTTTACTATCAACTATACTATTTTCAAAAAAATACAATATATCATTTTGGTATTTAATGGATTTAGTCGCACTATCTGTTCCACTTGGATATGTGTTTGGTAGAGTTGGAAATTTTCTAAACCAAGAGTTAATTGGAAGAGAGACAACATCATCATTTGGTATTTATGTAGATGGCATATTAAGACACCCTTCTCAATTATATGAGGCATTTTTAGAAGGTATAGTTATATTCATAATTATCTTTTTATATAGAAAACATAAAAAATTTGTTGGCGAACTTGCTTGTTTATATGGAATGTTATATGGATTAGCTAGATTTGTTGCAGAATTTTTTAGAGAGCCTGATTTTCATTTAGGATATATTTGTTGCGATTTAAGCATGGGACAACTTTTGAGTATTTTGATGATAGTAATATCTGCTTTACTG
>JACAEZ010000129.1 GCA_013388565.1 Campylobacterales bacterium
AATAATTTTTGTGGTTGGTTAAATAATTAATTGGAGTGGTTGAATGGCTACATTTGATATAAGTAAATATAGAGAGATGTTTTTAGTAGAAGCTGAAGAACTTTTTTCAAACATGGAAGATTTGTTGTTAGAAATTGAAAGAGAAAGACATTTAAGCGATGAACATGTTCAAGAGCTTTTTAGAACAGTACACACACTAAAAGGTGGTGCTGCTTCTGTAGAGTATAAATTGTTTACAAAATTAGTTCATGAATTTGAAACATTTTTAGACAAACTTAGAAATAAAGTAATATTTTATGAAGAGGAGATGGCAGAACTTTTTATAGAGTGTGGTGATACATTAAAGGAGTTGTTTGAATTAGAAACAAATGATTCTATTACAGATGATGAGTATCAAGCATTAAGTTCACCTTTTTTAGTTAAATTTTCTTCATATTTAAATGGTGATGTTGCAAAATTAAAACCTAAAGAAAAAATAGAGGTCAAAGAAAAGATAAAAGAAGAGAGTCCTGCTAACTCTTTTGGTATGTTTCATGATAATAGTCATGAGGGAAAATTTGGCTTTTTTGATGTGCCTTTAAAAGATAATGATAATAAAAGCAAAAATGAAGAGTTTAATTTTGGCTTCTTTGATGATGAAGAGACAAGCAGTCCAAGTGCAAATAGTCAAAGTGATGGCAGTTTTGGTCTATTTCATGATGAACCAAATGTAGAGACGAATTTTGGTTTCTTTGATGAGGTTGTTGTAAAACCATCAGTTTTTGAAAATAGTACTGTTTCAAAATCTTTTGAAGAGAAAAAAAATAGTGTTGTAGTAGCATCTGTGAAAGATAAAAAAGATACATTATCTTCATCTTCTACTATAAGAGTTGATTTGACAAAAATTGATGCTTTGATGAATAATATTGGAGAGCTTGTAATCGCAACATCAATGCTTTATCAATATACAGAAAATATTGATGATAATAAGATAAAACATGGATTTTTTGAAAAAATCGCATTGATTGATAGATTTATTAGAGAACTTCAAGAGTCTGTCATGAGTACTAGAATGGTTCCTATGGAAAATATTTATTCAAAATTTCCAAAAACTATAAGAGATATTTCTAAAAAACTTGACAAAAAAATAGAGTTTAAAAGTTATGGAAATAGTGTTGAGATAGATAAAGCTATGATAGAAGGTTTAACTGACCCATTGATGCACATTATCAGAAATTCTTGTGACCACGGAATAGAATCTCCTAGTGAAAGAGTTGCAAGTGGTAAAAGTGATACAGGAACGATAACAATAGGTGCAGAGCAATCAAATGGGCAAATTGTTATAACTATTATTGATGATGGAAAAGGTATTGATGTGAATAGAGTTGCTAGAAAAGCTATAGAAAGAGGTGTTATATCAGAAGAGAGATTTCATCAAATGAGTGAAATGGAGAGACTTGAATTGATATTTGAACCAGGACTTTCTACTGCTACAGAGATTACTGATGTATCAGGAAGAGGTGTTGGAATGGATGTTGTAAAAACTAACATTTCAAAACTTGGTGGTTCTATCAAAATAGAGAGTGAAAAATCTCTTGGAACAAAGATAATAATTGCTCTCCCTTTAACATTGGCTATACTTGATGGGTTAAATATTGCAATTGGTGATAGTAGATTTATATTGCCTCTAGCTTCTATCGTAGAGTCTTTGCAACCAACTGATGATATGATAAAGAGAGTTGGAGATGGAAGTGAAGAGTTTTTAATGATTAGAGAAGAGGTTATTCCAATCATTAGACTTCATAAAATATTTAATGTACAACCTAGAAATACAACCTTAAAAGATGGAATATTGATAATAGTGAAATCTGGTATTGGTAAATCTGCTCTATTTGTTGATGAATTTTTAAATCAACAACAAGTTGTAATAAAACCTATTGATAAAAACTTCAAATCTATTCAAGGTGTTAGTGGTGCAACGGTTAGAGGTGATGGAAGTATAGGACTTATTTTAGATGTTATCGGTATAGTTGAGTTGAATAAACAATCAAGGAGAGTGGCATGAGTATCTCTGTAGAAACAAATTCATTCATGATTTTTAGAGTAAAAAATCAAAATTATGCTGTCGAACTTACAAAAATAAGAGAGATTTTGACATATAAAGGTGTTACAGAAATTCCAGATTCTAAAGATTATATTTTAGGTGTTATAAATTTAAGAGGACAAGCAACTCCAATTATTGACCTTAGAATTAGATTTAAGAGCAAAGATGATATTAAATATAACGATAAAACAGTTATTTTGGCAGTAAAAGTAAAAAATGATAAATCTATAGGTTATATTGTAGATGAGATAAAAGGTATAGAGAGTGCTGATATAGGACAATTAGTAGAAGCTAGTGATGGTGATACTATAGATAATAGATATATAAAAGGGTATATAAAAAAAGGTGAAGATATGATAATCTTAGTCGATTCTGAACATATTTTAGATGTTCATGAAGTATCAAAACTTTTATCAAAATAAGGGTTCATTATGCAAGAAAATTTAAATAATATAGAAAATGTTGATGTTATGACATTTGTACTTGGTAATGAATTGTATGGTATTGAAGTTACAAAAGTAAGAGAGATATTGACATATCAAGGTACTACAAAACTACCAAATACAAAAGATTGGGTAAAAGGCGTTATAAATATAAGAGGTGAAGTAACTCCAATTATTGACCTTAGAATAAAATTTAAAACATCTTCTATAGATAATGTTATCTATAATGATGATACTGTTGTCATTGCTGCTAAAACACAAGATGGACGAATGGCTGGAATTGTTGTTGATAAGTTGGAAGGTATTGAAAGTGTTAATGCAAAAGTGAGTATGCAAGTACCTGAAATATCAAATATAAATCGTGAATTTGTAAAAAATTTATTTAAACAAAATGGAAGAATGCTTATTTTAATGGATGTTGAAAGACTCCTATCAAAAGATGAGTTTTAAGATATTAAAAAAGGAAAATTATGAATTCTGTAGTAAAAAAAGTCTCTATCTTTCAAGCAATTTCAATTATTTTGATTTTAGTTTTTGCAGTTTTTTCAATAACATTATTTGTTCAAAATTTTATAACTTCAAATGTAAAAAGTGATTTTCAAAAGAGAGTCTCTGATATTCGTGCAACTTTTGAAGTATTAAACAACTCTATTGTTGAATCTGCAAAAACAGCTTCAAATGTGTTTGAATCAAAATTTTCAAACTTTGAGATAGATTATGATACAACTGTTGAGATTAACTCTGTTAAAACTGCAACATTAAAATCAAATGGGGTAATTTTAAATAAAAATAATGATTTTATTGATGAATTTACAAAAATAACTGGTGCAGTTGCAACTGTGTTTGTAAAACATGAAAATGACTTTTTTAGAATAGCAACATCACTCAAAAAAGAAGATGATTCAAGAGCAATGGGAACACTATTGACTTCAAAAAGTCCAGCATTTGAAAAATCGTGAACAAACAAGAGTACATTGGAAGAGCCAAATTATTTGGCAAAAACTATATGACAGTTTATAAACCTATTATTAAAAATAGTGAAGTAATTGGTATTTTGTTTATTGGTTATGATTTTGGTAATTTATACAACTTTTTAGAGCAAAGTTTAGCAAATGTAAAATTTGGCAATAGTGGCTATGTTTATGCTTTTGATGCAACTGAAGGTGTTTTAACAGTACATCCTAGGTTAAAAGGTAAAAAAATATATGGTATAACAGATGCTGATGGTAGTCTGATATTTGAAGAGATGGTAAAACAAAAAGAGGGTGTTAGAATTTATAATTGGAAAGAGGCAGATGGAAGTGTAAAAGAAAAAATTGCTTCATTTACATACTTTAAAGATTGGAATATTGCAATAGCCTCAAGTGCATACTTAGATGAACTACTTGAATTAAATAGTTCATTGAGAAGTTATTTAATAATAGGTGGTCTATTTACACTGTTTATTTTAATTTTAATAAGTTATTTGATTATAACTAAAACTGTCAAATCTCCTCTTTTAACTATAGAAAATGGATTAATAGAATTTTTTAAATATTTAAATAAAGATGGCAAAGAAGCTAAAATAATAGAACTAAATTCAAATGATGAATTTGGAACAATGGCAAAAGCGATAAACGAAAACATAGAAAAGATAGAACAAGGTATTCAAAAAGATAATAAAACAGTAGAAGAGACAATAAAAATAATAGAAAAAGCAAAACAAGGTTATTTTGATTTAACAATCAAATCAAATCCACATAATCCA
>JACAEZ010000193.1 GCA_013388565.1 Campylobacterales bacterium
AGTTTACTGCAAAAACTGGTATCAAAATTGTATATAATATTTATGATTCAAATGAAAAAATGTATGAGGAAATATCAACTGGAAATCAAAAACGATGTGATTTAGTCTTTCCTTCGGCAGATTATGTAACAAAGATGATTTATGAAAATCTTTTAATACCGCTTGATTATTCAAAAATTTCAGTTGATACACTTGATAAAAAATTTTTAAATCACTCATTTGATGAAAATAATAGTTATAGTTTGCCGTATTTATGGGGTACTTCTGGGCTTTTATTAAAAAATCACCACTGTTTAAGTACTAAATCATGGGGTGATTTGTGGAATATAAATAAAAAGAGGTCAATTATATTAAATAACGACATGAGAGATACATTTAGTATAGCTTTAAAATCACTTGGCTATTCTATTAATACAACAAATGAAGATGAGATAAAACAAGCATATTTAAAGTTATTAAAATTAATCCCTCTTGTTAAAAAGATAAATTCACAAAATATAGTAAATAGTTTTTTAAGAGATGGTTATGATGTTGGAATGGTGTTTAATGGTGATGCTTTTTTGATTACGACACAAGATAGTTCATTTTGTTATCCGTTTTTAAAAGAGGGAATTATCATGTGGATAGATAATATCGCTATACCTAAAAATGCAGAAAATATTGAAAATGCTTATAAATTTATAAACTTTTTGCTAGAGCCTAAAATCGCTACAAAAATTAGCCACAAAACAGGTTATGCTACTCCAAATAGACATTCAAAAGAGCTTTTAGATTTGGATATAAAACAAAATCAAATCATGTATCCATTAGATGAAAATTTACAAAATATTGAAATTTTGATTGATATTGGAGAGTTTTTTGAAGTTTATGAGAAATATTGGAGAGAGTTTTTAAAAGAGGCAAAAGTTCAAGGAGTTGAAATTGAGTAAAAAATCGTTTAGTTTTACAGTAAGTATTGTTTTACTTTTTAGCACTCTTTTGATTTTAACCTCTTTTACAATCATGACATATAATTACATTACAACTTCAAAACAATCTTTTGCCATGATAGATAAAAATAATGAAGAGATTAGAAAATCTCTTATCCAAAATACAGTGAACTATTTTAATAAAATAATGTCTGATGTAAAAATTTTGGCACAATCAGGTTTTCAAAATAATTTTATATTAAATCATGAACCAATTTCAAATATGATGTGGGAGCAGGTAAATTCAAATAGTGGAATTTCAAGTATATTTTTAGCAAACAATGTTGGAAATTTTTGCAAGTAAGAAAAGAGCCAGAATTTTCAGTTAGATTTATTGAAAATATTGAAGGTGTGAGAGTCGATACATGGGAGTATAAAAGTAGCGAATATATTACTACATCTATCGAAACATCTATCGCAGAGTTTGACCATAGAGAAAGAGTCTGGTATAAAGGGGCAAATAAGCCATTTGAGTTTTTTTGGACAGACCTTTATAAATTTGCTTCTACTGGCAAAATAGGTATTACAATTGCTTATCCATATTTTAATGCTTTTAATGAAAAAGTTTTGGTTTCAGCAGTTGATATATCTTCTGAAATAGTTTCCACATTTTTAAAAGAACAAAGCAAACTTTTAGATGGTGATTTGATTATATTTGATGAAAATGGCGAGGTTGTAGGAGTATCTTTTGATGATATAAATCATGTGAATAATAAAATTAGTTTATCTGATTTAAAATCTTCAATGTATGCTACATATTTTAACGAGATTAAAAATGACAAAAAAATATAAAAATTGTATTAGAAAATGGAGATGTATTTTTATGCCAATATTCAAAATTTCCAGATAATTTTCCTAAAAAGTGGTATTTAGCTACATATGTAGATGAACAAAAAGTTGTTGGAGGAGTTCAAAAAACACTTAGAGAGACAATTATAGTATCTATTATTATTTTAACTATTTTTGTAATTTTAATTATTTTTATTTCAAGAAGTATATCAAAACCAATTACTGATATTACTGATAAAATATATTCATTAAAAGATATGAACCTTGATATAACACTTGAAGAAAATTCAAAAATAGCAGAGATACAACAAGCACAAACTTCACTAATAGCCCTAAAATATGGTTTAGAGTCATTTAAAAGATATATTCCAGCGGATTTGGTTAAATTGCTTATTTCACAGGGAAAAGAGGCAAAAGTCGGTGGAGAAGAGAAACAGTTAGCTATTTTATTTACAGATATTGAGGGTTTTACAACAATTTCAGAAACTACGACACCACAACAGATGATGGAACATCTATCTGAATATTTTAATGAGTTAGTTGGCATTATTGTAAAAAATCATGGAACAATAGATAAATATATAGGCGATGCAATTTTAGCTTTTTGGGGAGCTCCTTTAGATGTGAAAGAGCCATGTTTATTGGCAGTAAAAAGTGCATTAGAGATGAATAATGCCCTTATTGAGTTAAATAAAAAATGGATAAATGAGGGTAAAAAAACCATTAAAAACTAGGTTTGGTATCCATTACGGAAAGACACTAGTTGGAAATGTTGGTTCAAGCGAAAGAATAAACTATACAATTATTGGCGATAGTGTAAATATAGCTTCAAGACTAGAAGGTGCAAATAAACAATTTGGTACAAATATTATAATTAGTGAAGATGTATATTTGCAAATAAAAGATAAAGTGAATGTTCGTTATTTAGAGAGTATTTTGCTAAAAGGCAAAACAGTTGCGATAAAAATTTATGAAGTAATTGATTTAACCAAAATTTTGCAATAGAATTCATCAAATTAGAACAAATCATTAGAGCATTGGAATTTCGCCAAATTTTTTGAATTACATTTTGGTTTATTGTATGTGTCGTATTTGCTTTGGGTTTGGTATAATTATATTAACTTTAATGTTAAATAAATAAAGCAAATTATAAAATACATAGATTGAAAATGTGTTTCTATAAAAAATAGAGTCTAACAAATGGAGTAAGATATGGATATATTGTTAATAAATAAAAATCCAATTGTTTCAAAACTAACAAATTTAAGTGCAAAAAAAGCTGGTTACAAAGTTGAAGAGGTTGAAGGTTTAGAGTTAGTTACAGGTAAAAAATATGAAATCGTTATTATAGATAATGAGTGTTTTACAGAGGATACATTAAAAGAGTTAAAAGACAAGGTTAGTTTTGAAAAAATTGGATTTATATATCCAAAAAATGGTGCAAAAGAGAGTGGATTTACATTTTATTTACAAAAACCGTTTTTGCCTACAGAACTTGTTGATTTGTTGATAGGGAAGATTAATGATATTGATAGTCCTTTTGGAACGGCTTCTACATCATCTAAATCTTTTACTGATATAGCTAAAGAAGATACGCATTTTATAACACCTAGTGATGATAATTCGTTGGATTTAGATATAAATGATGACTTAGATAAATCAGATTTTGACAATAGTTTTAATGACTTAAAATTAGATGATGATTTACATGAAGATAAAGATAGCTTTAAAGAGTTAGATTTAGATAGTGATATTAATTTAGATGATTTAAAAATTGAAGAAGATGAAGAGTTAAATATTGATAGTAATGATTTACATTCAATAGACAGTGATGAATTAAATGTAGATGATATAAAAATTGATGATTTTTCTAATGATTTTCATAATTTAGATAGCAGTGGTGATGAGATTAGTTTAAATGAGGAGATAGAAGATACTCATGTAGAATCAGATGATATTAATTTAGATGATTTAGAAGAGAGTCATGAAACTAAATTAGATAACTATTCTGTTGAAGACGAGGAGTCAAATGAGAAACTGGATTTTAATGATGATTTAACATTTGATAATGAAATAGGGTTAAATATTGATAATGATGAAAACGATGAATTAGTTAATTTACTACAAAAAAGCGATGAAGAGGAAGATGTTGTCGAAAATGAATTATCAGGATTGTTAGCTGAAGATAATAATTCTGATAATAGTTTAAAAATAGATGAAGAAGAAAATTTTGAATTAGTAAAAAATTCAACAAATGAAGACGAAGAGTTAGATTTTGCTAATAATTTAACACTTGAAAGTGATATTGCAGAATTAGAGAGTGATGAAGATAGTATAAAAATTGATTTTGATGAAAATAATATCATGGATAAAAATGAAAATTTAAATGTTGATACAGGTGGAGTTTTAGATGAAGATGAAGTAAATGAAGTTAAAACTCTATTACAAGATGATGAAGATGAATTATCGCTAGAAGAAGACGACAATAGTTTACAAATAGATGAAAATGCTTTAGATAATTTAGAACTAGAAGAAGAGATAGATATGCCTATCGATGAAGTATCTGATGTAAATGAAAACATATCACAAAACGATGAATTATTATCAAATACATTAGATAATTTAGAGTTACAAAGTAGTGATGATTTGAAAGTTGAAGATTTGGATGTAACTATTGATGAAATACCTGAAGTAACCAATAATATAATTAAAGATAATGATATAAAACTTGATTTAGATGAAACAATCAATAACAACATAGAAGAGGCTGATGAGTTAGATAAGTTAAGTGAACAAGATGTAAGATTAGCTCTTGGTGAAGAGATAGAAGCTGTCGTAGAAGAACCAATAGAATTAGATAATATTACTACAAAAGATGAAACAGAGATAAAAGAGCCTATTTCAAATGTGATAGAAAATTTAAAAGATTTAACACCTTCATTTAAAGAAATAAAAGATGAGCATGAAGATAAAATAACTCCAATGGAACAAATTGTACAACCTCAAACACAAGCAGTTGGACAAAATTTTCTTATTTCACAACTATTGCAACTTGCAAATGGCATGGATATTGATAAATTAAAACAGCTATTGGATGGTATGAATATAACTATCAGTATAAATTTTGATAAGAAATAGTATGGCTGGAGCTATTTTAATAATATCTGGTCCAAGTGGTTCTGGTAAAAGTTCTTTATGTCATGAAATGTTTAAACGAGTTGATAATTACTATTTTTCAATCTCATCAACAACAAGAGCTATGAGAGATAGAGAAGTAAATGGCATTGATTACTATTTTATAGAAAAAAGTGAATTTATAAGAGACATAGAATGTGGATATTTTTTAGAGTGGGCAGAAGTTCATGGAAATTTTTATGGAACATCATTAAAACCCGTTTTAAATGCTATTGAAAATAATAAATTAGTTATTTTTGATATAGATGTACAAGGTCATCAAAGTATAAAAGAGAAGTTTCCAAATATTACTACATCAGTTTTTATAACAACGCCTACAATCAGTGAACTAAAACAAAGATTGCAAAAAAGAAATACAGATAGTGACAATATAATAAATAACAGAATAATAAATGCATATAGTGAAATGAAAAATATATCAAAATATGATTATTTATTAATTAATAATGATTTTGATACATCATTAAATAATTTAATATCGATAGCTACTGTTGCAAAACTTAAAACTTCTTTATTTGATGTAAATGATATACTAAAAAATTGGAAAGATTTAAGTTTTTAAAAAGATTACTAACAGCAAATTTTTTATATAATTTTCATAATTTTAAAAGAAAAGGGGAACTTATGGGTATGCCAAGTATGCCAGAATTATTGATAATATTGACTATTATAGTGTTGCTTTTTGGAGCTAAAAAAATACCTGATTTAGCAAAAGGTATTGGGTCTGGAATTAAAAATTTCAAAAAAGCTATGAAAGAGGAAGATAGTGAAACAACAGTAGCACAAAATGACCAAACAAAAATAAACAATCCTCAACAAACACAAACATCAAATACACAACAACCAACTCAGACTCCAAATACAACAACTCAAACACACTCTTAATTTAAAGGTGATGTTTTGCATAAAAAACTAGATGAAATTTTAAAAAAACATATTGGCAAAAGCTGTCCAATAGAAAGACCGAAAGATAGAAGTTTCGGTCATTACGCTACTCCTGTTGCATTTTCATTGGCAAAAGAGTTAAAAAAATCTCCAATTATTATTGCAGAAGAGTTAAAAAATAAATTTTTAACAGAAGATATTTTTGAAAGTGTAGATGTAGCAAAAGGTTTTTTAAATTTTAAATTTACACTATCTTATTTAAATGAATATGCTTCTTGGGTTCTAAAAAATGAAGATAGTTTTGCTAAATCTTACAAAGACGAAACAATTCTTTTAGAATTTGTTAGTGCAAATCCTACTGGTCCATTACATATAGGACATGCTAGAGGTGCTGTATTTGGTGATGCTTTGTTAAAAATAGGCAAACATATCGGATATAATATATCCAGTGAATATTATATTAATGATGCTGGAAATCAAATCCATCTTCTTGGAATTTCTATACTATTAGCTGCTAAAGAACACATTTTATTACAAAATGTAGAGTATCCAGAGCAATATTACAAAGGTGAATATATAGTAGATTTAGCAAAAGAAATAGCTTCTGAAAATAGTATAGATATATTCAAAGATGATAATTTAGAGCTTTTATCAGAAATAGGCAAAAACAAAATGCTAATTTTGATAAAACAAAATTTAAAAGATGTTGGAATTGTATTTGATAATTTTATAAGTGAAAAATCACTTTATGAAAGATGGCATACTATTTTAGAAAAGCTTGAAAACAATGGTGCTATATATAAAAAAGATGATAAGCTTTGGTTAGAATCTTCTAAGTTTGGCGATGAAAAAGATAGAGTTGTTGTAAGAGACAATGATATTCCTACATATTTAGCTGGTGATATTATATATCATGATGACAAATTTCAAAGAAATTTTGATAGATATATAAATATTTGGGGTGCTGACCATCATGGATATATAGCTAGAGTAAAAGCAGCTGTTAGATTTTTGGGTTATGATGATGACAAATTAGAAATTGTATTATCTCAAATGGTGTCACTACTAAAAGGTGGTGAACCTTATAAAATGAGTAAAAGAGCAGGAAATTTTATATTAATGCAAGATGTTGTAGAAGATATTGGTAGTGATGCTTTAAGATTTATATTTTTAAGTAAAAAATCTGATACACATTTAGAATTTGATGTGGAAGATTTGAAAAAACAAGATTCTACAAACCCTATTTATTATATAAATTATGCTCATGCTAGAATTAATTCGATATTTGAAAAATCAAATAAAAAAATCAGTGATATAATAGATATAGACTTAACTGATTTAAATGAAGATGCAATCACACTACTATTTGAAGCACTTCAATTAGGAAGAGTGCTAGAGGATGCTTTTGAATCAAGACAAGTTCAAAAATTGACAGATTATTTGAAATCAATAGCTAGTGATTTTCATAGTTTTTACAACTCTCATAAAGTAATTGGTAGTGAAAATGAAGATAAATATTTAAAACTATTTGCAGTTGTTGCAACAACTATTAAAGTTGGCTTAAAATTGTTAGGTATTAAAGCTTTAGACAAAATGTAAAATCATTAAAAGAGGTAAATAAACCTCTTTTAATTTTTATAATGCTATTAAAAATCAAGGTAAACTTTTCATGTGTTTATTACTCCATCATAACCTGTTACTTTAAACTACATTCTCAATCACCAGACTTTCACCTCTAAAACAACAACAAAGCCCTTTACTAAGTGATTTTGCCTTTAAAATTAGGCACTACATTTAGGGGTCACAACCATAAACGGAAATTATTGTATGGCATGAATTAAAAATAGATAGGCTCAAACAAATACCCTAGAAATGATTTTTGCATATAAACATACGACTTCAACTCTAAAAACTGTTTCTCGTCGAGATATGAAGCACTTTTTGAATCAATTTTAAAAATTATCACTGGTGATTCAATTTTATCCTGCCGTATAATAATTTCCGTTTTGTAATTAAATTCTAAAAGCAAGTGGAAGAACCTTTTTTTACCCAAGTGTAGTCTCCTGTTAAATTGATATGCTCCCAACCTAGTGGGGATAAGTTTGAAATAAGTTCTTCATTGAAATTTTCATCTGTTTGTCTTAAATAATTGACAGCTTTTTCTATATAGACTGTATTCCATAAAATAATACCATCCCCAACTAAACACTACAC
>JACAEZ010000145.1 GCA_013388565.1 Campylobacterales bacterium
GAAAGCGTCGGGTTCGCCCACGCAGCCGGCACGCGCGCGGGTGTCGCATCATTTCCATTGTGATGATGTAGTGGAGGAATAATTCACCAGAGAGAAGATGTCAGACATCAGATGCCAGATGCCAGATACCAGACGGTATTACTAAGCCATCTGATGTCTTAATCCGGTAGCTGACTTTGTGTCCTTTGTGCCTCTGTGGTGAACAAAATTGTCAAATTGTCACTTATAGCATCAATGTTTACAGCTGGTGCATTTGCTAGTGATGCACAGATGAAAAAAGAGTTAGATGAGTTGAAGTCACAAGTTGCAGAACTTCAAAAAACTTTGAAAAAAGCAAAAGTTGAGACATTAAAAGAGCAAATTAGTGAAGTTAAAGCATTAGCTGCTTCTAATAATATTAAATGGGATGTTGATTTAAGAACATCTATGGATAGTATAGAGTATGAAACTGCGAGTGGTAAAACATACAAAAATGATGCTCTTTTATCAAATAGATTATGGCTTGGTATGGCTTATCAACCAGTTGATAATTTAATATTTAAAGGGCAACTATCTTACAATAAAGCATTTGGTGCAAACCCTCCATCATACTCTACAAATGGTTATCCACAAAGAGGATATGGATTTGATACATTTGATTGGGTTGTAAATGAAAATTTAGTGGACAATAATCTAAAAGTAAGACAAGCTTATTGGTTATATTTTGGTGATGCTTTTTTAGGTGCTGATATTCCATGGACTGCTAGTGTTGGTAGAAGACCATCAACAGGTGGATTTATAAGTAATTTAAGAGAAGATGACAAACCTCAATCGCCAAGCGGACATTTAATAGATGTTGAGTTTGATGGTGCAAGTTTTAAATTTGACCTTGATAAAGTAGCTGGTGTTACTGGTATGTATTGGAAATTATGCCTTGGAAGAGGACTTACAAATGCAAGAGCTAGATTTAACACTGATGGTGGTTTAGCTGCAATGGGTGATTATAGTGAAGATGATACAACATTAGAAAATATTGACATGGCTGGATTTATATTTGTTCCTTATGACAATGGTCAATATCAAGTACAAACAACATATTATAGAGGTTTCAATGTTCCAGGATTTAGAATGGTTGACCCTGCTAGTATGAGTGGTGGTGTTAATACTGGAATGATTAGCTTTGTTGATGGAAATGGAAACGGAGTACCAGATAGTTACACAATGAATAAAGGTTATCAAATGAAAAATTTAGGTGACCAAGATGGTGCTGGAATTTCTATTCAAGTAAATGGTGTTGGTGAATTTATAAATGATTTTCTTGATAACACAAAACTATTCGCTTCATTTGCATGGTCTCGAAGTAACCCATCAAATGAGTTAAATACAATTGATATGAATGCTATGATGGCTGCTATGAAACAGTACAACATGACACTTGAACAAGCATTTCAAGCTGTAAATGCTGGACAAATGTCACTGGCACCATTTATGACAAAAGCTGGAATGCTTGGTTCTACTGAAAGTGAAACTGGTACTTCATATTGGTTAGGTGCTCAATTTCCAGCACTTATTACTGAAAATGGTAAAATTGGTTTAGAATTTAATCATGGAAGTAAATATTGGAGAAACTTTACATATGGTGAAGATACATTAGCTGCTTCAAAACTTGCTGCAAGAGGTGATGCTTATGAAGTTTATTTCAATCAACCACTTATAAAAGATATTTTATCTATGCAAATTAGATTTACACATATTGCTTATGATTATACAGGTAGCCAAGGGTTCTTTGGAGCTGATGGTACACCTATGAGCATGGCAGAAGCAACTGCTATGGGAATGGACCCAATCGAAAAAATAGATGATTTAAGAGTATATTTTAGATATAGATATTAAAAGAGACTATTACAAACCCAAAAAATTGGGTTTGTAATAAAATATCAATCCATCGAGTAACCAAGTTCGCCTAAAGATTTTTTAGTTTTTGTCCAGCCTTGTTTTATTACAACTTTTAAATCTAAATATATTTTTTTATGTGCAAAATCTTCCATAGACTCTCTAGCATGTTTTCCAACTCTTTTGATGGTCTCTCCATTTTTGCCTATCATCATCCCTTTTTGATTATCTCTTTCAACAACAATAGTAGCATAAACTTTATCAAGCCTATCATCTTCAAAAATTTTATCAATAATTACATCACTCTCATAAGGCAATTCATCACTTAAATTTTCAAAAATAGATTCTCGTATCAACTCTTTATATATCTCTCTAATATTACTAGTCGTTAAAAATTCGGGGTCATATAAAAATGGTGATTTTGGCAGATATTTTGAAATAGTTTCAAATAGATTATCTCTAACTTTTTGGTTATCTTTTTTGATTGTAAATGGAATAATCTCTAAAAATTTATCACTATATTTAGAGTATTCATGAAGCTTTTCTAACACATCTTCATTTTTTACAAAATCAACTTTTGTAAGCAATACGATATGAGGTTTATTGTCTCTATTTAGCTCCAAAAATTTCTCATAATGAGACAAATCATCTGTGATTGGAGCTAAAAAAACAACAATATCACAATCACCCAACGACTTCATGACCTCTTCAAGCATGAATTGATTTAACAGTTTTTCTCTTTCATGAATTCCAGGGGTATCGACAAATATAAGTTGATTTTCTTTATGCATAACAATTATATTTTGTCTTTTTCTCGTAGCATTTTGTTTATGAGAGACTAAAGCTAATCTCTCATTTACTAAAAAATTTAAAAGCGAACTCTTACCAGCATTTGGTCTGCCAACAACGGCAATAAAACCACATTTTGTATCTATCATAGTATATATCTTGCTAAATCTTCATTAGCTATCAAATTATCAAGCTTTTCATGAACCAATTTACTATCAACAACTATTTTTTGTCCACTATACTCATCTGCTGTAAAACTTATCTCTTCTATCACTTTTTCGATAACAGTATGAAGTCTTCTAGCACCAATATCTTCTGTTTTTTCATTTGCTTGATGAGATAGTTTTGCTAATGCTCTAATTGCTTCATCTTCAAAAACAAGTTCAACACCTTCAACTTCAAGTAGTGCTTGATACTGTTTTAAAAGAGAGTTTTTTGTTTGAGTAAGTATTTTGTAAAGTGTCTCTTCATCAAGTGACTCTAACTCCACTCTCAAAGGAAATCTACCCTGAAGTTCTGGAATTAAATCACTTGGTTTTGATAGGTGAAATGCACCTGCAGCGATAAACAAAATATGGTCTGTTTTAATAGAACCAAACTTTGTATTTACAGTACTTCCCTCAACAATTGGTAAAAGGTCTCTTTGAACACCCTCTTTACTTGGGTCACTTCTACCTTGAGAATTTGCACTAACAGCGATTTTATCAATCTCATCTAAAAATATAATTCCATCTTCTTCAGCTCTTTTAAGCCCCTCAACTTTTATAGCATCAAAATCAAGCAATTTTTCACTAGCTTCAATTTTCAAAATCTCTTTTGCATCTTTTACACTCACCTCTTTTTTAATATCCTCTTTTTGGTTTTGTCCAAATACCGCAAAAATAGTCTCTTGTGCCTTTATTATTTCTGGAGGAAGATTAGAATCATTAATATCTAATGATTTTTTAGGATTTTTAATCTCAATTTTTAGGTTATCAACTTCAGCACTGATAACTCTTTGTCTCATCTTTTCAAAACTTTTTTCATACTCCGCTTTCTTTGCATCTGTTGCAGTAGATGGAAGTGGTGGAAGAAGTTTTTCTGTAATCGTTTTTATTACATACTCTTCTATTACCCCTTGATTTTTCTCTATATGTTCTAGTTTAGTCATATTTATAGATGCAACAACCAAATCTCTAACCATAGACTCAACATCTCGTCCTACAAAACCAACCTCTGTATATTTACTAGCTTCAACTTTGATAAATGGTAAATTCATCATTTTTGCAAGTCTTCTAGCAATCTCTGTCTTTCCAACTCCAGTCGAACCAATCATGAGTATATTTTTAGGCATAACTTCATCTTTTAGTTCTGGAGTCAATTTTTTTCTTCTATATCTATTTCTTAAAGCTATCGCAATAGCTTTTTTTGCATCTTTTTGCGAAATTATATATTGATCTAAAAATTCAACCGTCTGTTTTGGTGTCAAATCCATACTAATCCTCTAATTTTAAAATTTTAATATTATCATTTGTATATATGCAAAGTTCAGCTGCTACTTTCAAACTCTCTTTTACCAAAGTCTCTTCATCGACTTGACCAAATCTATCTAAAGCCCTAGCTGCACTAAGTGCAAAATTACCACCACTTCCAATAGCCGCTATTTTGCCATCTTCAGGCTCAACCACATCACCATTTCCAGTAAGTATAAATAGATTTTTTCTATCAAGCACCAACATCATAGCCTCAAGTCTTCTTAAAAACTTATCTTTTCTCCACTCTTTAGAAAAATCAATCGCCGCTTTTACCAAATCACCCTTTTTATTTTCAAGATGTTTTTCAAACATATCAAACAAGTTAAAAGCATCAGCAGTACTTCCAGCAAAACCAGCTAAAACTTTGCCATTATTTAAAGTTCTAATTTTTGTAGCATTGTTTTTCAGCACACTATTTCCAAAAGTAACTTGTCCATCACCGCCAATGACCGCTTTGTTTTCACCTTTATAGGCTAGTATCGTAGTAGCTTCTAACATCACTCACCAACAACATCTAAACTAAGAGTACCATGAATACCATGACCTAGTTTTACATCTATATTAAATAATCCTGCCGATTTTATAGGGTGAGCTATTTCAAAATGTTTTTTATCAATTTCGATATTAAACTGTTCATTTAAAGCATGAGATACTTCATCTTTTGTGATAGCCCCAAAAAGTGAGCCATTTGCCCCAAGTTTTTTCTTAATAACTAATTTTATTTCATTCAACTGCTCTTTTTGAGATTTTAATTTTTCAATTTCAGCTTTTTGCTCTTCAGCCATTTTTTTCTGTTTAGCTTCCCACTGTCTAACAATTTCAGTAGTTGCCAATTTTGCAAACCCTTTTCCTATCAAAAAGTTTTGACCATAACCATCTTTTACCTCTTTTATCTCTCCAGCTTTTCCAAGAGATTTTACATCTTTAATAAGTAGTACTTTCAATTTTTATCTCCATAAATTTTTTAGGGTTTTATTTTAGCAAAATAGGTAATAAAAGAAGATTAAGTATCAAAACATAAAATTTTGTTAAAAATATTTCATTTAGTAAAAATATGTATAATATTATTAATAAATTTTATTTCATCAAAGAGTAACATTTCATGAGACGAGAGTTAGAAAAGTTTTTTAATTTAGTAGATGCACTAGAAACACTTCCTACAATAGGTAAAAAATCTGCACTTAGATTAGCTTATAACATGATTTCAAAAGATAATTTAAATGCTTTAAAAATAGCTCATGCTATTGAAGATGCGATAAAGCATATAAAACATTGTACAAAATGTAACTTTTTAAGTGAAAATGAGTTGTGTGAAATATGTGTCAATGATTTTAGAGACAAATCAACACTATGTATTGTACAATCTCCAAAAGATGTATTTATTATTGAAGAGTCCAAAAGATATAATGGTCTTTATTTCGTACTCGAAGAGCTTACAGAAGAGAATATTTCTAAACTATATCAAAACTGTACAGAAGAGGCTACAAAAGAGATAATATTTGCATTTACTCCAAATATCGAAAATGAGGCTTTAATGCTATATATTGAAGATAAATTAAAAAATTTAGATATAAATTTTACAAAAATAGCCCAAGGGGTACCAACTGGTGTTGGACTTGATTGTATAGACTCTTTATCGC
>JACAEZ010000120.1 GCA_013388565.1 Campylobacterales bacterium
ATATTATTTAGATTGTCTAACCATCCTATTTAATATTTCAAGTAACTTATGACTATTCTCTTCAACTTTTAAGAAAATTTCTCTTATTTTGCCACTATTATGTAATATTTCACCTTTTTTAACTATCTCTAATATCTCTAATATGCCTTGATGTACATTTACATGAGGCTCTTTCATCTCTGCATACTCTTTTGTATGTCCATATTTTACTTTTCCTTCATTATCATACCATTTACCAAATCTGCAGTTACTATGCCCTAAAAGTTGTTTGTTACTATCTCTATTAAATACTGCTGCATAACCTTCTATTTTAAATACTATATGGTCAAGTTTAACTAAATTTCCAAATACTTCATCAAGTACTTTTTTATTGTGTTCAGTTATATTTTCACTGTTTGAGATTAAATTTCCTATACTTGATTGGAATGTATTTAAATCATGCGACGAATTACTTGCCATATACTCCATGTTTTCAGCTTTTTCCAATATATTTGTAGAGTTTTGTTTAAGTAAACTAATACTACTTTCAACTTCTGATGTTGCTTTTTGTGTTCGTTCAGCCAATTTTCTAACCTCATCAGCAACTACTGCAAATCCTCTCCCATGTTCTCCAGCACGAGCTGCTTCAATAGCAGCATTTAGTGCCAATAAATTTGTTTGGTCTGATATATCTTTAATAAGTGAAATAACATTACTAATATCTTCTACACTTTTACTCAAATTCATAGAAGAATCTCTTGTATCATTTATAGATTCTATTATTTCATGAAGCGCATGATTTATCTTTTGAGTACTACTTTCTACCTCTTTGACAAAATTTCCAGCATCGCTATTTAGTCTATTTATATTTTCAAGTTGAGCAACTGCATCTATAAAACCACCTTGTACATTTCTAATTCCGTTAGTAGCATTAGATGTCATGATTTGTGTTGTGTCAAGCAGTGATTGGGACTCTTGAGCTTGTATTTTTGACTCTCTTTCTAACTGTTTTGACTCTTCTGCTTCATGCTCTAATTTTGTAAATGAGTCTATCAATACATCTATAAATTTATTAAATGAAGATGTTATTTTTCCAACTTCATCTAAAGAGCCTATCTCTATTTTGTCATGAATGGTTATGCTTTGAGGGTTGTTTAGTAATTTATTATCAATTGTAGTAATACCTGTTGCTAATCTTGCAATCGGTCTTTTAATAGCACTATTTATAACAAAAATTAGCATTAAAATGACCATTAAATCAACAACGGCCATGACTGTGATTTGAATTATCAAAGAATTTTGTGCCTCTTCTACTGTTTTTAAAACTACAGTTAATGGTTCAGCCACGATAGAGTATCCTACAACTTTTCCTGCAAAATCTTTTATAGCAATTGGAGTGATAAAGTAATTTGGAGTTAATGTATAGCTATTTAGATATTTATCAAAATCAATACCATTTAGTTCATTAAATAGCTTCATGTCTGTAACATTCTCTTTTTGAGAAAGTAAAAGATTACCAACTTGTTTTTGATTTTTATCAAATGTTTCAACTATATCTTTTTTCATAAGTACTATTGTACTAGCTTCTAAATCCTCTTTTGCTTTTAAAACAATAGAGTTAAATTCAAGCATAAACTCAACAGAACCTAAATAATCACCTAAATACATAACAGGAGCAATACCTCTAATACTAAGTCCAGCTTTACCTACTTCTACTGCTGAAAGTGGTTTTTTTGTCTCTCGTACTTTATTTATTGTCTGTCTAAATGGCTTTAAATCATCACCAAATTTAGTTGGTTTCCAGTTTCTTAAAAAAGAGAAAGACTCTTTTGTATGGATATGTATTTTTGCATTTTTATATTCAGTGCTTTCTCTATATTTATCACCAATATTTGACAAATCTCTTATTGCACTCTCTCTATCATTATTTGATAAAGATGTTATAACATAGATATTTTCACCAAGCATCATAGAGTTTGTCAAAGCAACATTCAATTTAGAATTAAGTTCATTTTTAAAGTAAATTGACAAATTTTCTTTGTAATCTTGATAAACATTCTCTTTTATCTCTTTTATTGAGAAAATAGTGTTAAAAATCACAACAGTAACACCTATAACTATTGATAATATCATAGGAACATGTATTTTTGTTGCAATAGAGGCATTTTTAAACATTTAATTATCCTTTATTTAAAATTTATTTTTAGTATATTAATCACATTTTTATTATATACAACTAAAAAAGTGTTAAATAATTTAAGTTAAACCCTCTCTTATTCCAAAATGGGTAAAATTTTCCAAATTTTATATCTATTAAGGATTATCATAATGACAAAACCTTTATTAATTGAGATAGGTGCAGAAGAGCTTCCAGCAATACCTTTTTTAAAAGAGTTGCCAAATATTGAAAAAAAATGGAGTGATATTTTAGATGAGTTTAATCTTTTTAGTGATTTTGAGTTTTATTACACACCTAGGAGATTGGTATTTTTTCATAAAAATTTTATAGTAAATCAACCAAATAAAATAGAAGAGATTTTTGGACCACCAGTAGATGTTGCATTTAAAAATGGTGAAAAGACAAAAGCTTATGAGAGTTTTTTAACAAAAATAGATAATGATGAACAAAATATTTTTCATGTAGAAAAAAATGGAAAAGCTGTTTTAGCTTATAAAAAAGAGATAAAAGGTGTTGATTCTAAATCTCTTATTCCTCAAATGATTGCAAAACTTATAACTTCACTAAATTTTGGTAAAAGCATGAGATGGGGTAGTTTGAGTGAAACATTTATAAGACCTATTAGATGGCTTGGAGTTAGTTTTGATAGTGAAATTATCGACATGGAGCTATTTGGTGTAAAATCGTCGAACTTTACATACACACACAGACAACATAGTTTTGAAAAAGTTTGTTACTCATCTATAAAAGAGTATTTTGAAACATTAAAAAATGGTGGAGTTATCTTATTTCAAGAAGATAGAAAAAATCTTATTTTAGAAAAAATTGCAAAAATAGAGCATGAATTAAATTGTCATGTTGAGTTGGATTTAGATTTACTTCATGAAATTGTTGCAATTACAGAGTATCCAACTCCAATTTTAGGCTCTTTTGATGAGATGTTTCTAACTTTACCAAAAGAGGTAATAATAACTTCCATGAAAGAACATCAACGATATTTTGCTGTTACAAAAAATGATAGTTTGTCAAATAAATTTATAGTTGTATCAAATGCTTTTACTAATAATTTTGAACTGATACAAAAGGGAAATGAGAAGGTTTTAAGAGCAAGACTTAGTGATGCTCTATTTTTCTATAATAACGATTTGAAACATGGATTTAATGTTGAAGGTTTGAAAAATGTTAGTTATATCGAAAATTTAGGAACAATATTTGATAAAACAAACAGAGAAACAACAATCTCTTTATCTATTGCAGAGATGTTTAAGGATAGATTATTAGTTGAAACAAACAAAGAGTTGTTTGAGACATTAGAACTTATAAAAAGAGCTTCATATCTATCTAAAGCAGACCTTTTAACAGAGGTTGTATATGAATTTACAGAACTTCAAGGTATCATGGGCTACTACTATGCAACATCTTTTAAAGAAAATCCATTTGTTGCAAATGCTCTAAAAGAGCAATATTTGCCAATTAGAGAAGATAGTGAACTACCATCAACAATATTTAGCTCCATTTTAGCACTTGCTACTAGATGTGACACTCTATTTGCTCTATTTAGCGAAGGAAAAATTCCATCAGGAAATAAAGACCCATTTGCACTAAGACGGGCTGCTATTGGGATTATAAAAATCATTTTAGAAAAAGAGTTAAATTTTAGATTAGATATTGTTTATGATTTTGTATCTCATGAATATAAAAAGTTTGATTTTTCACTGTTAGAGCAGTTTATATTTGATAGATTTTACTCTATGTTTGCAGATGTAAATCCATCTATCATAAAAGCTGTATTAAGTAGCGGTGAAAAAGATATTTTAAAAATTGCTAAAAAGATAGAAGCTATGTCAAATATTGTCTCAAAAGAGGAGTTTAAGGAGCAATTTTCAACATTTAAAAGAGTTGCAAATATTACAAAAGATGTGGATATAAGTATAGATTTAACAGTTGATGTAAATTTATTTGAAAATGAATATGAAACAACTCTTCATGAAGAGTTCATGAAAGTTTCAAATGCAAAATATGAAGATTATGAAGATAAGTTAGATAAATTGTTTGGTTTAAAAAAGTTGCTTGATAACTTTTTTGATAATGTATTAGTTAATGTTGAAAATGAGAGTGTGAAAAATAATAGAAAAAATTTAATAGCATCTATTTACAAATCATTCAAAGAGATAGCAGATATTAAAGAGATAGCAATTTAACCTTCATGATATATGATGTAATAATTATTGGTGGTGGCATTGCTGGATGTAGTGTGGCATATTTTTTAAAAGATAAATTAAATGTTGCAATCATTGACC
>JACAEZ010000168.1 GCA_013388565.1 Campylobacterales bacterium
GATTTAGATACTCAATTAAAAATCAAACATCTATGTCCGTAAGAGAAGATAGAGATGATTTTAGGATTATATATTACTATACTATAGCTACTAAATAATGGAGTGTGTTAGATATTTATTTCTAACACTCCCAACACCTCATATCTAGCACTTGGGTCTATTTCAGCATGACTTAAAACAACAACTTCAAGTCCAAATCTTTCAAAAATTATAAACAAAGATTTTCTAATCAAAGGGTCGGCTATAATAATAACAGGAGCTACTCCTCTTTGAAGTACCTCCATAGCTTTTTGATTTACACTCTCTATTAAAGCATTCATCTCTGCAACATTTAGTATCAAATCTCTATTTCCTTGATTGTCTCTCAACTTTTCAAGTAGTCTTTGTTCACTTGCTGTTGAAAATGTGAGTAATTTTATGACACCATCTTCTTGTTTAAATATTGTAGTGATTACTCTTGAAAGTCTAGCTCTAACTTGTTCTACTAAAATATCTATATTTTTTGTAACTTCTGCAACATCAGCTACTGTTTCTAATATTGTAAGCATATCTTTTATAGGTATCTTTTCATGAAGTAACTCTTTTAATATCCGTTGTATCATTCCAAGATTTGCGACTCTTAAAGCATCATCTACAATTATTTTATAATCTTTTTCAACTTTACTTACAAGCTCTTGTACCTCTTGTCTAGTTAATAAATCTTCAGCATGTTTTTTTATTAATTCGCTCATGTGAGTTGAGATTACAGTCGATGGGTCAACTACAGTATATCCTTTACTGTTTGCTTCATCTTTTAAATCTTTATCAATCCATATAGCATCAAGTCCAAAAGCTGGTTCTTTTGTAGCAATTCCATCTATTTCATCAATTACCATGCCGCTATTCATGGCTAAAAATTTATCTGGATATATCTCACCACTGCCTATTTCTATGCCTTTTAATTTTATTTGATAGATATTTCCTTGAAATTGTAAATTATCCCTAATTCTAACTTGTGGCATTAAAAATCCATAATCTTGTGCAATTTTTCGTCTCATGCCTCTAATTCTTTCTAGTAAATCACCGCCTTGTTTTTGGTCAGCCAATCTTATTAATTGGTATCCAAGCTCTAATTCAAGCATCTCAACTTTTAATATCTCTTCTAATACTTTGTTTTCCTCTTCTCTTATTTGCTCTGGTGTTTTCTCTTCAACTTTTGGTTTATGTGCTTCAACACCACCACTTTCTACTTTGCTTTCTGCTTTTGTAGGCATAATAGGTGGTTCTATTCCAAGAGGCTTTAAAAACTCAAATACAGATTTTCCATCGCGGGACTGTTTTATACTATAAGCCATGACAACAAAAAAAAGCCCAACAAAAGAGAGTGAAAATGTTGGAAGTCCTGGAACTAAAGCAAATAAAAGTAAGATAAAGCCAACTATGTAGAGTGTTTTATACTCTTCTATAAGTTGGTCAATAGAACTTTGTGCAAAATTTTTATCATCTTTACTGGCTCGTGTAATAATGATACCTGTTGCAGTTGATGTTATAAGTGCTGGAAGTTGTGATACAAGTCCATCACCTATTGTAAGAATTGTAAATACTTTTGCACTTTCACCAAAATCCATATCATGTTGAAAAACACCGATTAAAAATCCGCCTATTAAATTTACAAATGTGATGATAATACCAGCAACAGCATCACCTTTAACAAATTTACTAGACCCATCCATTGCCCCATAAAAACTAGCTTCAGATAAAATATCTTGTCTTCTTTTTCTAGCTGTTGGTTCGTCTATGAGTCCAGCATTTAAATCTGCATCTATTGCCATTTGTTTCCCTGGCATCGCATCAAGTGTAAATCTAGCTGCAACTTCAGCAACCCTTGTAGAACCTTTTGTAATAACCATGAAGTTTATTAAAACAAGTATTGTAAATACGATAATACCAATAACAAAATTTCCACCAACAACGAAATTTCCAAATGATGTAATAATATCACTAACATTTTCTGGTCCATTGTGACCTTCTGAAAGTATCATTCTTGTTGTTGCAATATTTAATGAGAGCCTAAAAAGGGTAATAATAAGTAGTAAAGTTGGAAATGTTGTTAAGTCTGTTGGTTTATTTATATAAATAGAGATTAAAATAATCAATACAGAGATTGCTATAGATATAGTCAATGCAAAATCTAAAATAACACTTGGAAGAGGAACGATAATAATTGCCATGATAGCAACTATAAAAATAACAATAGTTAAATCTTTAGCACCAGCAAGTGTTTGTAAAAACGGTAAAGCTCGTTTTAATAGTGTAGAATTTGTAGCTTTTGCCAAAATTTTACCCTTCTATTATACCTTTTAATGTTATAGAGTTTAAATGTTCATTTATTTTTGTTTGAAGTTTACTTAAGTATGGAAATATTATACAAGATGTACTTTTATTTGAGTGACAATGAGTAGGATTTGATGAACACTCAAATACACTTACAGGTTTATTTTCAGCACTTGATACAATTTTTAATAGAGTAATATTTTCAGCTTCCATATTTAATACAAAGCCACCATTTGCACCTTTGAATGACTTTAAAATATTCTCTTTTGCCAAATTTTGTAAAATTTTTGCTAAAAAACTTTTTGATATACAAAGTTCATTTGACAATGTTTCAACATCTGTAGGTTCATTTTTTTGAGCAATAATAATTAAAGATAAAATAGCATATTCACTAGCTCTTGTTATTAGCATTCATCTCCTTGAAAAATTTAAGACAATTTTACTCTATTTAATGTAAATTTTTGCTTTTCTTAGATAGAATTCCGCTCCCAAAAAATTTATACCAATCAGGAGGTCGGATATGGCTTTAGATACGGCGAAAAAGCAAGAAATCATAAAGCAGTTTGCAAGAAGTGAGAACGATACAGGTTCTACAGAGGTTCAAATAGCACTTTTATCACAAAGAATAAAAGATTTAACTGGACATTTAAAAGTTTTTAAAAAAGACCACTCTTCAAGACTAGGTTTGCTTAAACTTGTAGGTCAAAGAAAAAGATTACTTAGATACTTAAAAAGAGTAAACTTAGAATCTTATACAAAATTGATTGCAACTTTAGAGATAAGAGATAAATAAAAATCTCTTGCTTTTTTGATGTAGAGCTTTTGGCTCTACATATTTTTTTACTTCATACCACTTTTTAAACTCCAAACTTTACAAATCAGAAGGCTTTTTTATGAAAAATATGTTTATTATATTTTCAGTAATTATTATAATTTTTTTTACAGGTTGTAGCTCAAAAATGAATTTGGAAAAAAAGTCAGTTTTAGTTATGTTAAAAACAGATAAATTAAAATATTATGATACAGGTTTTTTAGCATTAGATGATATTTTTTTACATTTAGAACTATTTAATGTTTCAACACCGATTGTTACAATAAAAATAGAGAATAATGAGATATGCTTTGATAAAAATTGTTTAGAAAAAAGAGCTTTTGTTGATGAATATTTAAGTAAATATTATGAACAAGATATACTATTTAATATTTTTAGTGGAAAAGAGATATTTAATGCTAAAAATTTAATTCATGAAAGTGGTGGTTTTACACAATATATAAAAGATGAAAACTTAGATATTATCTATATTGTAAACTCTAAAGAGATAAATTTTTATGATAACTTTAATGGTATAAAGATAAAATTGAAAAAATTAAAGTAGGGGAGGTTTGATATGTTTTCTATTAGAATTTGGCATTGGTTCAACTTTTTATTGATAGCTGGGCTTTTACTTACAGTTTTGTTGAGAAAAACATTTTTAAGTTATAAAACAAATGGTTTGTTAATTCAAAATAAGCTTATGGAATTAAATATGACAATCTCTATAGATGATGCTAAAAATATTGCTAAAGCCATAAGAACTCCAATGTGGGATTGGCACTACTATTTAGGTTTTGCATTAGCTCTATTTTTTATTTATAGAATTTTTATAGGATTTAAAAATTTAAAAATTGATAAAAGTTTTGATGGCATTAGACATGCAACATATGCACTTTTTTATATTTTGCTTGGTTTTATGGTTATATCTGGTGTGACTTTATATTTTGTAAAGGTAGAGTTTTTAAAAGAACTTCATGAAATATCTATGTTTTTCTTTGTAGCTTTCATTCCAATCCATATTATAGGTGTAATTGTTCATGAGAGAAAATATGGAAATGTGCTCTCTAAAATGATAAAAGAGTAATCTTCAAGCAGATAGATTAATAATTTTATCACTGCACCATGAAGCTAACTCTTTATCATGAGTTATTAATAGTATTCCAAACATATCTAAAAAACCAACTAACATCTCCATGATATCAAGTGATATGATGTTATCTAAGGCACTAGTTGGTTCATCTGCAAGAAGTAGTTTTGGTTTCATCAAAACAGCCCGTAAAATAGAACATCTTTGCAACTGTCCACCTGAAAGTTCAAATGGCTTTTTATATAAAAATGATTTATCCAAATTTAATCTATTAAGTATCTCATCTAAATTTTCAATAATAGCTACATCTTCTATTTGATTTAATATAGTATATGAGTGATGAAAAGAGCTATAAGGGTCTTGATAAATCCAAGAAAAACTCTCTTTTTTAATAAACCCATTGAAAGGCTTTAGTTCACCAGCTATCAACTCAAACAGTGTGCTTTTACCACTACCACTTTGTCCAACAATAGAGACAACTTCACCTTTTTTAAGCTCTAAATTAAAATCTTTATACAATAACTTATCTTTTGTGTAACCAAAAGTTAAATTTTCTACACTTAAAACAGTATCACTTTTGCAATTTTGCATCAGCATCCGATAAAATAACTTCACCTTTTGCAAAGTTTGCTCTATCTATCTCATCAAATACAATATAACAACTCTCCTTAGGCTTACTACAAACCTCTTCCATAGCAGTAGAAACTCTCTTCGAAAGCTCTCTTTTTTGTTCCATTGTAAGTTTCCCAGCAACTTTTATATTTATAATTGGCATATTTACTCCTCGTATAATTAATTCTATGCATATATTCGTAGTTTTTAACAAAAAAATATATTCTTCTAAGATTGAAGTACTAACTTCAAATCTTTTACATTTTACAGTTTATGACTTTAGACCCTGTTTGAGAAAAAACTAAACACATTTTCGTAAAGTAATCCTAAGCATAGCAATTCTTACCATATTTTCAACAGTCGAAGCATA
>JACAEZ010000154.1 GCA_013388565.1 Campylobacterales bacterium
ACAAACAATAACACTTTTAGCTTCAATTGAGCTATTGTCTCCAAAAACAACAGTGAAATTTTTATCGCTATTCAATTTTACCTGTTTTACATCTTTCATCTCTATTTTTAGCCCAAATCTTGTAGATTGTTCTGGCCAATCTTGCATAAGCTCCATACCAGTTACAACTTTTGTAATACCAAGATAATTTTCAACTTCACTACTAGATGTTATCTGTCCACCTAGGAACCCTTTTTCATAAAGAGTAACATTTTTAAGCCCACCTCTTGTACTATAAAGTCCAGCAGTAAGTCCAGCTGGTCCACCACCAATAATAGCCAAATCTAACATTTATATTTCTCCTTAATAGTTATAATTTAATTATTTGGATATTTAAATTATTTATATTTTTAAGCCTCGTATCATTTGTAATTAAAATATAATCATTAATCATTGCCGTTGCACATATAATAGCATCTGGTAGTTTTATTGAAATTGTTTGTTTTAGCTCTATTACTTTGTTTGCTATGACTTCATTAATATAAATTATATTCAAACATGACATACATGACATAAAATCTTCAATAAATCTTCTCTCATATTCTGATTCAAAAACATATCCTAAGACTTCCATGTATATTATTACAGATATACCATACTCTTCACTATCAACAAATAGTTCATCTATAGAAATCAACTCTTTAGATAGATATATAATAATATTCGAGTCTAAAAGTATCATTCCCATTCATCTCTTTGTTTTCTTTGCCAATCTACAGGATTATTAATATTTTTAAATAATTCAATTTTTTTATTTTGAAATAACTTTTTTATTTCTGATTTTTGTTGTTTCGAAGTTGTTATTTCATCTATTTGCAATCCTTTAACATTAAGATTTGACAACAAAAACATAATATTTTGGTAAATATTATCTTCTACTTTAAGTCTTATAACATGCATTGTAAATCCTTGTTTTTACTAATACTCTATTTTAGATAATTAAATTTTTAAAATTTCAATTGAACTGTCTTGTTTATATAAAAAATTATTCTGTTTTTCTATTATAAAAGCACTAGGAATATCGTAAATATTAAACCGTTGTACAATTTTTAACAAAGTATTCATGTTTGATGTCAAATTTATAATATTATCATTTGATTCAACTCTTTGTTGATACAAGTCAATAGCCAAAACTTTATATTTTAGTTCTATTTTATTATAAATCTCTAAAAAGTTTTGCATGTTTGAACTATAAATTATCACAATATGTTTAATGAGCATGTCTTAGTACATAAGACATGCTCATTAAAGTCAATAAACTTATACTCTGAAAATTTATAATTATAATAAGCAGAAGCTATTATAAAAGCTCCAAAAAATGAGGTAAAAACTGTAGAAAGGGAGAAAAGCCCTCTCCCTCTTGTAGTATTCATATTAAGCTAGTAAAGAATCCAATTTTTGTTTAAACATATCTTTTGAAGCAGCACCTATCATTTGGTCAACGATTTGTCCATTTTTCATAAAAATAATAGTAGGAATTGACCTAATACCAAATCTTGCAGCTAAATCACCCTCTTCATCTGTGTTTACTTTACAAATATTAGCTTTTCCTGCATATTCACCAGCTAATTCATCAATAACAGGTGCAATCATTCTACAAGGTCCACACCATGGAGCCCAAAAATCAACTAAAGATACACCATTTGCCACTGTAGATTCAAAATTAGAACTATTTAACTCTATATATTTTCCCATCTTTTTTCTCCTATTTAAAACTTAAATTGTGCAAAATTATACATTTTTTATCTTTAAAACTGCTTGGAAATAGCCTTGTAAAATTTGTTAATCTATAAATATATACCCAACACCCCATACGGATTTTAAATATTTTGGCTTATCTTTTTGTTCTTCTATTTTTGTTCTGATTTTGCTGATATATACATCAATTGTTCTATTATTACTATCCCAATTCATAGAATATAAAGATTTTACAATTTTATCTCTTGATAATACTTTGTTCTTATTTTTTATAAATAATTTTAACAATTCATACTCACCAGTTGTAAGTTCTAACAATTGATTATCTTTTAAAATCACTCTACCATCTTCATTTATATGAAAAATAGAGTTTGCATCATCTTCATCTTTTAATTCACTCTCTTTTTTTTCATCTAAAGCATCTCTTTGTGCTTGAACCTCATTTATAATTCTATTCATCATACTAGCCAAAGACCTAATTTTAGAGACTAAAACTCTTAAATTGATAGGTTTTATCATATATTCATCTGCACCAGTTTCAAGACTTAACACTATATCACTCAAATCTTCTCTACCAGATGTGATAATTATAGGTGTAATATAATTACTTCTAATTTTTTTCAATAGCTCGTATCCATCAAATTTTGGAAACATTAAATCCAAAATTATTACATCAAATGTCTCATTTTCCAAAACTTCTAAAGCTGGTTCTGGGTCGAAAAATTGGGCTACTTCAATACCGTATCTATTTAAATACTCTGCTGTTAGCTCCAATGTATTAATATCATCTTCTATAATCATAACTTTAATCATTATTTAACCTTTTATATAAATAAAAGAATATCATATCATCTATTTGTTTATTTTTGATAAAAACAAGTAATTTATAATAATATTTACAAATAGTGTTAATATTTTATTAACACTTTAAATTATTTATTATTATTTTAGCCAAATTAAGAGCAATTGAACGATGAGATAAATCTTTTTTTACACTATCTTCAAGTTCTCCTAATGTTTTATCAAATCCATCTGGAATAAACATAGGGTCATAACCAAATCCATTCTCTCCAATTGCTCTATCTATAACATCTCCATGCATCCACCCATGAGTTGTATAAACATTTCCTTTATAAATAATTGCAATTGAAGCAGTATAGTATGCTTTTGAACTTTTAACATTTAATTTTTTCAACTCTTCACAAGCTTTATTTAAGTTATCCTTATCAGTTGCATTAATACCAGCAAATCTAGCACTATAAATATTTGGTCTAAAATCTAATGCTTCAATAGATATTCCACTATCATCAGCAATTACAATATATTCATCTTTATCTTTTAACTTTTCATAAACTGCATTTGCTTTTATAATTGCATTCTCTTTAAATGTGACTCCACTCTCTTCAATCTCAAAACTATCCATCAAATCGCTATATGGCAATATCTCAAACTCTGGCAATAAATTTATTATCTCTTTAATCTTACCCTTATTTGAAGATGCGACAACTATTTTCATCTTTTATTCCTTTTACTACTTTTTAAATGTATAATTTGAGTCCAATTATATAACAAAAAGGTCTTGTAATGATTAAAAATATTATTCCTTTAAGTGTCGTTTTATCTCTTAGATTTTTCGCTCTTTTTATCGTTTTGCCCGTTATTTCGCTATTTGCTCTTGAAAGAGAATCTTCTACACAATATTTAGTCGGTCTTGCAATAGGCGGTTATGCCCTAACACAAATACTTTTTCAAATCCCATTTGGAATACTTAGCGACAAAATAGGAAGAAAACCGATAATAATTTTTGGTTTAGTTTTATTTGCAATAGGCTCTTTAGTTTGTGCTGAAAGTGACAATATATACACACTAATAATAGGAAGATTTATTCAAGGTGCTGGAGCAGTTGCTGCTGTTATTACTGCTATGATTAGTGACCTTGTAAAAGAGGAAATTAGAACAAAAGCTATGGCTTTGATGGGTGGAAGTATCGCAGCTTCATTTGCATTAGCCATGGTTTTGGGTCCAATTTTGGGTGCTTATTTAGGGTTTGAAAAACTATTTTTATTTAGTGCCTTACTTTCAATAATCTCTATAATACTTGTAATAAAATCTCCAAATCCACCAATCATATCACACCCAACAACTGCAAAATTTAGCGAAATTGTAAAAAATAAAAACATCATGAAGATGAATTTAACAAACTTTTTACAAAAAGCCTTCATGACACTAGCTTTTTTAATAATTCCTATAGTTTTAGTAAAGGATTTCGGTTGGGAAAAGAGTGAACTTATAAAAGTATATCTACCATCATTAGTTTTTGGAATACTCTCAATGCCAATAGCTGCAATTTTGGCAGAAAAAAAGGGAAAATTTAAAGAGGTTTTGATGGTGGGTGTTGGATTTTTTATGCTCTCATACTTATTGATAGCATTAGAGATAAACGAACTATTTTTTGTTTTTGGTATCGTGATATTTTTTATAGGTTTCAATATGCATGAACCAATCATGCAGAGCCTAGCATCAAAATATGTAAAATCAAACCAAAAAGGGGCAGCTTTAGGATATTTTAACACTTTTGGTTACCTTGGAACATTTATAGGTGGTGTATTTGGTGGATTGTTACTTCAATATTTTTCACTTACTGTTTTATGCTTTGCTATCGTTATAATATCTATTTTTTGGCTTTTTGTACTAAAAAGTCTAACAAATCCTCACCTTACACAAAACTTATATTTTAATTTAAATGAGATAAAAAATAGAGATATTCTATCTCATGAAGCTATTGAAGAGTACTATGAAAACCTTCATGAAAAGATATTGGTTGTAAAATTTGACAAAACAAAATTAGATATTGAAAGTATAAAAAACTCTCTAAAAGGCAATTGATGTTTGATGGAAAAAATATATTAATAACAGGTGGAACAGGTAGTTTTGGCAAAAAATTTACAAAAATGTTGCTGGAGCGATTTAACCCAAACAAAGTAATAATCTATTCAAGAGATGAGTTAAAACAGTATGACATGGCATTTGAGTTTAAAAATAATCCGCTTTTAAGATTTTTTATAGGCGATGTTAGAGATGAGAAAAGATTAAAAAAAGCATTTGAAAATGTTGATTTTGTAATTCATGCAGCAGCTCTAAAACATGTCCCAATAGCTGAATATAACCCAATGGAGTGTATAAAAACAAATATCATAGGTGCTCAAAATGTAATAGATGTTTCGCTTGATTGTCATGTAAAAAAAGTAATAGCTCTATCAACAGATAAAGCTGCAAATCCTATAAACCTTTATGGTGCTACAAAATTGGCTTCAGACAAGCTATTTATCGCCGCAAACAATATAGCAGGTAGAAAAGAGACAAGATTTAGTGTTGTTAGATATGGAAATGTTGTCGGTTCTCGAGGCTCTGTTGTACCTTTATTTAAAAAATTAATTTCTGATGGTGAACCATTTTTACCTATTACAGATATTCACATGACAAGATTTTGGATTACATTGACTCAAGGTGTAGAGTTTGTTTTAAAATCATTCGAAAGAATGCAAGGCGGAGAGATATTTGTACCAAAATTGCCTTCCATGAAGATAGTAGATTTGGCAAAAGCATTAGCTCCAAATTTAGATATAAAAGTCATAGGAATTAGAGCTGGAGAAAAGCTTCATGAAGTGATGTGTCCAAAAGATGATAGCCATTTAACTTTAGAGTTTCATGACCATTTCGTCATTCAGCCGACTATACAATTTAACATGCCTGTTGATTTTTCAACAAATAAGTTAGGCGAAATCGGCAAAAGTGTTGAAATAGGATTTGAATATAGTTCTGATAAAAATGAAGATTGGTTAAGTGAAGTAGAGCTTTTAAAAATGGTAGAAAATATATGATAGCTTACTCAAAACAATCCATTCAAAAAGATGATATTGAAGCGATAGTAGAGGCTTTAAATGGAGAATTTTTAACACAAGGACCGAAAACATTAGAGTTTGAAAAAGCTCTAAGCTCCTATCTTGACAGAAAATTTGTCGTAACATTTAATTCAGCTACATCTGCACTTCATGGAGCATATGTAGCAGGTGGCTTAAAAGCAAATGATGAAATAATCACATCAGCAATCACATTTGCAGCAACAG
>JACAEZ010000130.1 GCA_013388565.1 Campylobacterales bacterium
AAAACTTCAAGCATAGCTTTATTACCAGGAACAGAGGGTAGTAGTGAAAAAACTATAAGACTTAAAGATTTTGGTATCGAACCAGCGTTAGAGGGTAAATGGACAGTAAAACTTTTAAATGGCAAAGAGGTAGAAGTTACTACTGCATTTGAAATGTTAAAAGAGAATGTACAAAAATTTGCTCCAGAAAAAACAAAAGATATAACAGGAGTTCATCCAGCTACTGTTGAACAACTTGCAAAAGATATTGCTTTACCAAAAGTTGTAGAGATTACTACAGGATTCAGTTTAAATAAATATTTCAATGGTATCTTAACAGTTTGGAATATTGCTTCACTTTGCGGACTTTCAGGAAGACTTGGACCTTATGGTGGTTTAAATACTGAAAATGAGTTTACATTAAGCGGACTTGGAGCATTAAGTGGATTTAGTGGAAAATATAATCCAAGATTTGGTTCAGGTTTCGTTGGTGAATTTGTCATGGGCGATGGAATGAGTGTATTTGATAAATATTTCTCTGATGAAGATGTGAAAAGAGCTCAAAACGGCATGAGCAAAAAAGAGTACATGACTGTTTTAAATGAGATGTTAAAAGGTGGAGAAAATGGTAAAAAATCAGGTTATAAACCTCACTGGTTACCAGAAGTTGCACTAATCGTAGCAGATTCAAAATTTAGAAGAAATAAATCAAGTACTTATAAAGAGCAATTTTTAAAACGAACATCATATTATGCTTATGTTGATTTCAAAATGAGCGATGCTGCTATTTGGGCAGATTTATTATTACCAGCAAAATCGCATTATGAAGTTTGGGATTTAAGAACAAGTCCAGGTTATCATAGATTTACAAATCTAGCACAACCTATTGCAAACTTAAAGCCAATTGGTGAAGCAATGGACGAGTGGTCAATGTTTGCACTAATTGCTAAAAAATTGGAAGAGATTGCAAATAAACCAGAAAATATAGCAAAAGCTAAAATACCAGATGATAAAAAATATGCAAAAACTGGTTTCCATGACTTAACAATTGCATATAAAGAGTTTACAAATACAGATGATGAATCTGAAGCAGATGGTGAACCATATTTAGGCACAGATAAACAAGCTGTTGAGGCAGCACTTGAAAAATGTGAACAGTATGAACCATGGACAATTGAAAAAATGTATAAAACTGGTGGTTTCTTGCAAATAAATGAAAAAGCAGCAAAAAGTTCTCCTTTATATGCTGATAGACCATTTAACTCAATGGAAGACCATTTATATAAATTTGCAAGATTTGAAACAATGAGTGGAAGACAAACATTTTATGTTGACCATGATTTATGGATTAAATTAGGTGCAAATACAAATACTGGTATGGAAGGTATTAGACCACAAGGTAAAAAATATCCTTATGTATTAATGACACCACATGCTAGATGGTCAATTCACTCAAATTATAAAACAAGTAGAACCCTTTTAAGACTTCAAAGAGGTGCCCCTTATGTTCAAATTAATGAAGAGGTAGCAAAAGTAAAAGGTATTAAAGATGGCGATACTGTAAGAGTATTTAATGATATTGGTGAATTTTTAATTATGGCTAAAGTATCTTCTTCATGTCCACCAGACGGACTTGTTATGGAACATGGATGGGAACCTTATATGTATAAAAACAAAAAAGGACACAACGAAGTTGTTCCTACAGCACTAAACTTACTTGAAATGGCTGATGGTTGGGGTCATTTAAAATTCGGTGGTACATGGGATGGTAACCAGTATGCATACGATGGTGCAGTAAATTTTGAAAAAGCAAAAGCGTAAGGAGCTAGATTATGTCACAAAGACAATTAGCGATGGTAATGGATTTAAACAAATGTATAGGTTGCCAAACTTGTACTGTTGCTTGTAAAACACAATGGACAAACAGAAACGGTAGAGAATATATGTACTGGAACAATGTTGAGACATATCCAGGAGAAGGTTATCCAAAAAAATGGCAACAAATGGGTGGAGGTTTTGATGCAAGTGGTGATTTACAAGAGGGTGTAATTCCACACATTGAAGCAGATTATGGTATTCCATGGGATTATAATTTTGATTCATTAGCAAAAGGCGAACAATTAAAAGCAAATGCACCTCTTACATGGGGTCCAAATTGGGATGAAGATGAAGGTGCTGGAAACTTTCCAAGTGATAACTACTTCTTCTATATTCCAAGAATTTGTAATCACTGTACAAATCCAGGATGTTTGAGTGCTTGTCCTAGAGATGCAATATTTAAAAGAGACCAAGATGGTGTTGTTTTGGTAGATTTAGACAGATGTCAAGGATATAGATATTGTATAGCAGGTTGTCCTTACAAAAAAGTTTATTTTAACCCAAAAATCTCAAAAACTGAAAAATGTATTCTTTGTTTCCCTAGAATTGAGAGAGGACTTCCACCAGCATGTGCTCAACAATGTGTAGGTAGAATTAGATTTGTAGGATTTTTAGATGATGAAGAATCACAAGTACATAAACTTGTACATAAATATAAAGTTGCTATTCCATTAAGACCAGATTATGGAACACAACCAAATATTTATTATATACCACCAACAGAGTCACCTGTAAAATTTGATGCAAACGGAAAACCTATTGAAGGAAGTAATAGAATTCCAGCAGAAGAGCTTGAAAAACTTTTTGGTAAAGAGGTTCATGAAGTTGTTAAAACATTAAAAGCTGAAATGAAAAAAAGAAAAGAGACTGGTGAGAGTGAATTGCTAGATATGTTAATTGCATTTCAACATTCAGAGATGTTTAGACTTGATAATAATTACTATCAAGAGCATGCAAAAACTAAAGGTTATAAATTATTAGCTCCAGTTGATGATAGATACATAAAAGGTAAAAATACTAAAAAAATTTCATTCTTTAAGGCACATGCATGAAAAAAATTGCTTTAACTTTAACAACAATTGGATTAATCTCATCTGTTTATGCAAATAGTGTTATTAATGCAACAAAGATGACAACAGATTTATCAAAAATAACAGTTGATTCAAAAGAGTGGAAGAGTGCAAAATTTACAGATATAGTTTTGTACCCTCAAACTACTATCAAAATGAATGATAAAAATGCAAATACTAAAAATAGTGATGTAAAAGCAAAAAAAGCAAAAGTAGCAGTGTTAGTAAACGATAAAGATATTGCATTTTTAGTAAAATGGGCTGATGGTACAAAAAGTGTTCAAGCTGGACATAACAGCTCTTATGCAGATGGTTTTGCTATCCAATTTCCAGAAAATTTCTCAAATCCTAAAGAGTTACCATATATAGGCATGGGAAGCGAAGGAAGAAATGTAGTAATTCATCTTCAAAAAGCAGTTGATGCTTTTTATGAACCAAATGGAAATCAAGATGTAGCACATCAAGTAAGTAGAAACAACTCTCCATACTTTGAAAAAGAGTTACAAGTTTTTGATGCAAAAGTAAAAGCTATTGCAAGTAATGATTATCAAAAAGCATATGTTGGAGCTGGATTTAGGTCAATGACTGAAATCAAAGATGGAAGTAGTAAATTTTCTTCTGATATGCAATATGGTAAAAAAGAGTGGAGTGGAACACTTAACAGACCACTTAAAGATGATTACTTAGATTTAACAAAAAATGGCTCATTTCCAGTAGCATTTGCTATATGGGATGGAGAAAACTCAAATAGAGATGGTTTAAAACTACTTTCAACATGGGTGCCTATTGTTATTGATACTAAAAATGATACTTTAAAAGTAGTAGATACATTAACAACTCCTGTAAAAGGTGATGTGAAAAAAGGACAAGAGTTGGCAATGGCTAATTGTGCTGCTTGTCATGCATTTAAAGGAACAGAAGGTGTAACACCATCTCCTTATATGGCACCAAATTTAAGTAATATTGGTGGTTATTCAACAGCAGATTATTTAAGAGAGTCTATTTTAAATCCTCAAGCAGCACTTGTTCCAGGATATAATAGAAATGCTCACAAAAATTTTGCTTGGTACAATACAGATGAAAAAGGCAATAGAACTTCAACTATGCCACCATTTAATTGGATGCAACCACAAGAAGTTGAAGATTTAGTTGCATTTTTACAAACTTTAAAAGCGGAGGTTGAAAAATGAAAAAAATAATATCTCTAGCAGTAGCTACTCTTGCTACATTAACACTTAATGCTTCTGAAAGCTTTGAAAAACAAGGCTTTTTAACAACAAAATGGTGTGCTGAAAACGGTTACTTTAAAGATTGCAGACTTGAAACAAACCTTTGTGGATATGGTGATTGCTTTAAAGATTGGCAATATGGAGATAAAGAAAAAGAAGAAATAGTCTTATATGTTCATGATGAGAGAAAATATTATAATATAGACTCTTCATCAATCAAAAGATACCTTTTAGATGAAGGTATGCACAGAAATGAAGTAACTATTATAGGGCAATTTGACGACAAATCAAACACTATAATAGCAAGAGATTATAAATCTCCACCTCCTCCTAAAAAATCATTCTTCAAAGGGTGTTTATAATATTTTATAAAGCAAATATAAAAGAGAAGGGGGAGATGTTCTCCCTCTTCTCTTTAAGCCTTAAAACTGATTTGTCAGCCCCATATCATACACAGAATGTAAAAATCTAAACAACAGTTTCCATTAGTAACATTTTCTCTTTATTTGTAATTTTCATCATCTTTTTTTCAAAATCAACAGGAGCTAAATTATAATTTGCACTATGTAATCTTTGTCTATTATAAAACACTTCAATATATTCAAAAATACTTCTGTTTGCTTGTGC
>JACAEZ010000169.1 GCA_013388565.1 Campylobacterales bacterium
CAAATAACAAAAATAAAACAAAACTGAATATACCGCAAATTATTGCATATGGCAGTTGTGTATTTACATGAGACATATGGTCACAATCTGCAGATAGAGATGATATGATTGTTGTATCCGAAATTACAGAACAGTGGTCACCAAATACACCACCAGAGATAACTGCTCCAATACATAAATATAAATTTACATCAAGTTCAAATCCACTTTGCATAGCTATTGGCATTAAAATTGCAAATGTTCCCCAACTAGTACCTGTTGCAAATGAAATAATTGCACCAATAAAAAATATTAGTGCTGGAAGCATAAATGGTGAGATACTATCTTTTAAAATTTGTGCTAAAAATTCACCACTTTGAAGCTCTTTTGTAAGCTCTCCTAATGCAAATGCTAAAATTAAAATTAAAGTAACAGGTATCATTTCTCCAATACCCTCATAAAATCTACTAAAAAACTCTTTTAATGTATATATTTTTGTTGGAATATATAACAAAAAAGCTACAAATATTGAAACAATCACAGAGTAAAATACACTTGTAGAGCCACTTCCTTTTAATATATTGCCATTACCTGTAATATACAAAAACACTATCATGCAGACAATTAGTGAAATAATTGGAATAATCATATAAATTGATGATTTTGATTTTGTTTGATTTTCAATCTTTTCAAAATTATGTTGAATAGCCTCTTCAGCTTTTTTCATACCAAAAAAATCTTTGTTTGAGTAGATTATAAAAAATACAAACAGTAATGTAATAATCGAATAAAAGTTAAATAAAAGAGAGTTTATAAGCATATCTATACTATTTTCATTCAATGATAAAATTGCAATTTGTGAAGCTATAAGTGAACTAAGTAATGCTCCCCACGAATTTAATGGAATTAATGCACAAACAGGCGCACTTGTAGAATCGCTAATATAAGCTATTTTTTCATTAGAAATTGGAAATTTTGAGCTAAAATTTTTCATGACTCGCCCACTAATTAATGAAGTAATTGATGATTCTATAAAAATAATCAATCCCAAAAAATATCCCAAAAATAAAACATCTCGTTTTGATTTTATTATAGATTTTTGTTCACTAACATATTTTATAAATCCTTGAACACCTCCACTATGTTCAATTAATTTCATAAGACTGCCAACCAATAGTGCAAATATTATTGTTTTTGTTATCCAACTTTCTTGAAATAGATCAATAATACTTTCAAAAGAGTTGTAAAATGCTAAAAAAAAAGCTTTTTCTATTATAAAATATCCTACAAAAAGCCCTAAAAATAGTGATATAACCACCTCTTTTGAAATAATTGCAAAAGATATAGCAATCAAAGGCGGAATAATTGAAAGCACACCATATTCCAAAAAAACTCCTTTTTTAGCTAATTATATCAAATATAAATTATAAAAGTTTAGAGTGGTTTGTGAGATTTTGTTTTATGGTTTTAAGAAGTTTGGCACTACAAAGAGAGAGATTTGGGGTAAGTTTAAGATTAGAACAGAGACCATTCAAAATTCTGTGTCAATAGTATAAAATAAAAAATACCAAAGGAGTGACACATTAGAATAGAAGTAGTATTTTATTTTGCAACAGGTCTAATATAAATATCTAATTGCCAAAAAAATCAACAACTTTTTTAGCACTATTTAAATCTATAACTTTAGACAATTCATCTATATTACTCTTTTTAATATTTTCAAAAGAGCCAAAAAAATCAATTAGTTTTTTCAGTTTTGCTTCACCAATTCCAGAAATTTTAAGAAGAGAAATTTCTCTATCTTGTTTTGCTTTTTTTGCTCTATGAAATGAAATGGCAAATCTATGTGCTTCATCTCTTAACTTTTGAATAAATTGTAACCGTTTATCTGTAGGTAGTAGTTCAAATCTATCATGTTCGGTATAGATTATATCTTTTGCACTACCTTTTGCACGGTGTGCTTTAAAATCAAGCTTCTCTTTTGAGATAGATATAACATCTATATTTGAACCACTACTTTGAATAATATCTAATGCTAAATTTAATTGAGCCTTTCCTCCATCTATTATCCATAAATCTGGCGGTGGATTTTCTGCAAACTTCAAAGCCCTTCTTGAGAGTAACTCTTTCATTTGTGAATATTCATCTAAACCATTTAGTGAATATCTTTTATAATCATCTTTTTTAAACTCTTCATATTCACAAACTACCATTCCACCAACAATAGCTTCAAATGAGAGATGAGAACAGTCAAAAATTTCTATTTTATTTGGAATATTTTGTAATTTAAACAACTCTTGTATTTCATGAAGTATTGTAGATGGTTTTACTCTATTTTCAATTTTTAATAACTCTTGTGCATTTTTAATACATAAATCTAAAACCTTTTTTTTATCTCCAATTTTTGGAACAGTGATAGATATTTTTTTGCCAAATCGTTCGCTAAGCAACTCTTCTATAGCCTCTAAATCTTCAAATTCAAATGCTACAATCACTTTTGTAGATGTTAATGGTATCTCTTTTGTATAAAAGTTTAGTAGCAGTTGTTTATAACACTCTGATATATCAAATTTTTCATCAATATTTAATATCTCTTTGGAGCTTGATATTATTTTTCCATCTCTTAAAAATGTTTTTACAACTATAGCTTTTGACTCTTGAACCTCTATTACAAAAATATCAAAATTCTCTATTTTTGCTAAATCTATATCACTACTTAATACAACCTTTTTAATTTTTTCTATTCTATCTCTAATAACTAATGCCTCTTCAAATCTAAGCTGTTGTGATAAAGCAAACATTTTTTCTTCAAGTAATCGTATTAACTCTTTTTTATTTGTAATTAAATTTTGTGCTTTTTTTACAATATCCATGTACTCTAATGGTGTTATTTTACCTTCACATGGAGCTAAACACTTTTTTATCTGATAAAATAGACAAGCTTTTTTAGAATTCAAACAACTCTTTTTTTGAACCAATGGAAAAATATCATATAAAGCATCTAATATTTCAAAAGAACCTACAGAAAAAGGTCCAAAATATTTTATTCCTTTTTTAGCAACTATCTTTCTTGTTATCTCAAATCTTGGATAATTTTCATTCTCATCAAAATAAATATAAGGGTATGTTTTATCATCTCTAAGTAGTATATTGTATTTTGGTTTTAACTGTTTTATAAGAGAATTTTCTAAAATCAAAGCATCATGTTCGCTATTTACGATTATATACTCCAAATATTTTGTTTCAGAAATCATTTTATGAATTCTAGCAGATAGTGTTGGAGATGGTTTAAGTTCTGGAGTAAATTGAAAGTAGCTTTTAACTCTGTTTGATAAATTTTTTGCTTTACCTATATATAAAAGATGGTTTTTTTCATCAAAATATTGATAAACTCCAGCACTTTTAGGTAACTCTTTTATCTTTTGTTTGAGCATATAATCTCTTTTATTTTATTAAATTTATCTATAATTTGTTCATTTTCACAATGTTCAAAAAAATTGCCACTAGATTGCTCTTTGTAGTATATTTGTGTTGAATTTTCACTATTTTGAATAGGTTTTGGTATATCAGTGAGAAAAATTTTCACATCTAATATATTCTCTTCTATACCATCTATTTTATTTAATAAACCCTTTATTAAACTAACATTATAATTGACCTCCGCCTTAAGTGCAGGGTGATTTATATATATATTTAATGTATTATTTTTTATATAAGCAGTTTTTATAAATTTATCATACTTTGGCATTATTGATTTAATTTTTTCCGCTAATTCAAATTGATTTAATTTTTTAAATTGGGAGTAACTTTTTAAATGAGATATTACCTGCTTAACTTCTTTCATGTGCTTATTATATCACTCCTTTTATTAGGTTGTGGTTATAAAGATGACCCAAAATTTATAGATAAAAGTATAACAAAAAGTGAGAAAAAGTGATTTATGACATTTTAATAATTGGTGCAGGTGTTGCTGGATTAAATGCTGCTAGGTTGATACCAAAAGAGCTTAATTGCTTAATTGTATGTAAAGATTATCCATGGGAGTGTAATACATTTTATGCTCAAGGTGGAGTTGCTACTGCATTGAATGAAGGTGACATTCCAATACATATACAAGATACACTTCTTTCTGGTGCAAACCATTGCAATAAAGAGGCTGTTGAGTTTTTGAGTACTCATAGCATAGAGTGCATAAAAGATATTATTGATAATGGTATGATGTTTGATAAAGATGAAAATGGAAATTTTTTATACACAAAAGAGGCTGCCCACTCAAATGCAAGAATTGTTCATGCAGACGGAGATGCAACTGGGCGACTTTTACATATGTTTTTAATGCAAAAAAATCCTCATGTCATGCTTTATAACTCTTATGTAGTAGATTTATTAGTTGAAGATGGTGTCTGTTATGGAGCAACTGTAGCAAAGGGTAAAAAGCTATTTAATGTTTATGCGAAAAAAATTATTTTAGCAAGTGGCGGAGTTGGCTCTTTGTATGAATTTCATACGAATGCTAGAAGTATTAGTGCAGATTTACAAGGTATCGCTATTGAAAAAGGTATAAAATTAAAAGATATGGAGATGATGCAATTTCATCCTACTGTATATGTTCAAAACAGATGGGCTAGAAAACAGCTTTTAACGGAAGCTTTAAGAGGCGAGGGTGCATATATCGTTGATGAAGCAAATCATAGATTTTTATTTGAATATGACCAAAGAGGAGAGTTGGCTCCAAGGGATATAATAAGTAGAGCAATTTTTGATTATAAAAAAAGAACATCAAGTGAGGTTTTTTTATCATTTGATACATTTAGTGAAGAGTTTTTTCGCCATAGATTTCCAAATATATTCAGAAATCTTAAAAGTATAGGGTTTAATATACCTTTTGATAAAATTCCAATAAGTCCAGCATTTCACTATAGCATGGGTGGAATTGATGTTGATTTGAGTGCGAAAGTAAAAGGTTATAAAAATCTTTATGCAGTTGGCGAGGTCGCTTGTACTGGTGTTCATGGAGCAAATAGATTGGCTTCAAACTCTTTGTTAGAAGGTTTGGTTTTTTCAAAAGTTGCTATAGATAATATATTAAATAGTCAATTTTCTGTTAAATCTAAAGAGTTTGAAGTTAAAGAGTTTTTACTTCAACAAGCAAATGATAAATCTATCAAATGTGATTTGCGAAGAATTATGTGGGAAGATGTTGGTATCATTAGAAGAAGACAAAATCTTTTAAAAGCAAAAGAGATTGTTGAAGATTACTTGAGTCAAAATACTGGTAGATTTTTAAAACTTAGACTGCTTAGTGCAAAAAATATTATTGATTCTGCTATAGCTAGAAAAGAGAGCTTGGGTGCTCATTTTATTATTGATTAAAATAAAAGGAGATATGTGCATGGAGTTGATTTAACGACATCATTTGTTGGCATTTTATGTTTAGCCATTTTTGTTGTCGGATACTATTTTATAGCAGCAGAAGAAAAGTATCATATAAATAAGGCAAAACCTGCTCTATTTATAGGAACAACGATGTTTATGATAATAGGTATCTATTATGCAATAATGGGTTATGACAATAAATCATTAGAACATGAAGTAGAGATTTTAATCTTAGAAATTGCAGAGATTTTCTTTTTCTTATTTGTCGCTATGACATATATTGAGTCTTCGATTGAAAGAGGTGTGTTTGATGCACTAAAATATAATCTTGTCTCAAAAGGTTATAGTTATAGAAAACTGTTTTGGATAACTGGATTTTTAGCATTTTTCATAAGCCCTGTGGCTGATAACTTAACAACTGCTTTGATTTTATCTACAGTTTTAATCACAATCGACAATAAAAATCATAAATTCTTAGTCCCTAGTGCTATAAATATAGTTACTGCCGCAAATGCTGGTGGTGCTTGGAGTCCATTTGGTGATATTACGAC